>JAGYOJ010000001.1 GCA_018399435.1 Actinomycetota bacterium
CCCCTTACTAGATATGGAAACCAGAGCTTGGCAGAAAACAAAGATTTTTCAATTTTTGAAAAAAACGAAGATATTTTTTATAGATTGTTTTTTGAGCCGGTAAAATATACTACTTCTAATATTGAAAAAGTATTTGACTACTTTTTAAAGAAAAAGATTGAAATTAAAAACTTAAATATTATCTACACTGGGGTTAATCTTGGTGTTGATAAAGATAAAATAAGACATGAGGTATTGATTTTAAGTGAAGACAAAAATCGCAGCAATTGGTGAAAAAGATATAATGCTAATATTTAAGGCTATAGGTGCTGATGTGCATCCGATTACAGAATACAGCCAGGCAGCATCCAAGATTAAGAAATTGGCTAAAGAAGGCTATGGCATTATTTTTATAACCGAAAACATCGCTTCAGAATTAGACCAATTGATAAAAAGTTACTCAGACCAGTTTCTTCCTTCCATTGTAGTTATACCTGGCCTGGGCAAGAGAAATAATTATGCATTAAAAAGATTAAGGCAAGCAATAATAAAAGCTGTCGGTATAGATGTAATTCCAGAAAAATAGGAGTAAATTTATGAATAATAACATTGGCAAAATTATAAAAGTGGCTGGCCCCCTGGTAGTGGCAGAAAATATGATGGGGGGAAAGATGTATGATGTTGTATTCGTATCTGAACAAAGGCTCATGGGTGAAATTATTGAACTTCATGGCGATAAAGCCTCCATACAGGTTTATGAAGAAACTGGGGGCATAGGTGTTGGCGAGCCTGTCTACAATAGCGGCCAACCCTTAATAGTGGAATTAGGTCCTGGCATGATGGAAGCAATTTATGATGGAATACAAAGGCCCCTTGACATGATTTATGATGAAGCTGGCGACTATATTCCCAGGGGCATACAGATACCAGCATTAGACAGGGAAAAGAAATGGAAATTTGAACCCATGGCTAAAAAAGGTGACGAAGTAAAAAGGGGAGAGTTTTTAGGTTTTGTACAAGAAACCTCCCTCATAAAGCATTATATAATGGTGCCTGACGGGATAAAGGGAAAGCTTAAAGAGATAAAGGAAGGAAAGTACAATATTGAAGAAACTATTGCAGTAATTGAAACTGAAAAAGGCGGGGTAGAGATTAACATGCTTCAAAAATGGCCGGTAAGAAAGCCCAGGCCTTTTTGTAGGAAGCTCGCTCCTGAAGAGCCCCTTTATACCGGACAGAGGATTATAGATACATTCTTTCCTATCGCCAAAGGAGGAACTGCCTGCGTTCCAGGCCCTTTTGGGTCAGGAAAAACTGTTATCCAGCACCAGCTTGCAAAATGGGCAACTGCTGAAATTATAGTATATATAGGCTGCGGAGAGCGCGGCAATGAAATGACTGATGTTTTGCTTGAGTTTCCAGAATTAAAGGATCCAAAATCAGGCGACCCTTTAATGAGGAGGACAATACTTATTGCCAATACATCAAATATGCCGGTAGCAGCCAGGGAAGCTTCCGTGTACACTGGAGTAACCATGGCTGAGTATTTCAGGGACATGGGTTATTCAGTTGCGCTAATGGCTGACTCTACTTCCAGATGGGCAGAAGCAATGAGAGAAATATCCGGGCGCCTGGAAGAGATGCCTGGCGAAGAAGGCTATCCTGCATACCTCAGCTCTAAAATTGCTTCCTTTTATGAAAGGGCAGGAAGGGTTAGGTGCCTTGAGAATGATAAGCACCGCATAGGGGCTTTATCAGTTATTGGGGCAGTGTCCCCTCCAGGCGGAGACTTATCAGATCCTGTAGTCCAGGCAACTTTAAGGGTGGTTAAGGTATTCTGGTCACTAGAAGCAGAACTTGCCTACAGCAGGCATTTTCCAGCAATTTCATGGCTAAACTCCTATTCCCTTTATACTGATAATTTAAAAAGCCATATCCAGGAAGAAATTGGTGAAGATTTTTATGAGTTTCAAACAGAAGCCATGAAGATATTAGAAGAAGAGTCAGAACTTGAAGAGGTGGTAAGGCTTGTGGGCCTGGACGCCCTATCTTCAACTGACAGGCTTACCATGTTGATTGCAAGGATACTCAGGGAAGATTACTTGCACCAAAATGCATTCCATGACATAGATACCTCTGCATCTATAGAAAAACAGCATAAAATGCTTAAAATTATTCTATACTTCAACCAAAAAGCGGGAGATTATATAAGCAGGGGCGCCGATATTGAAGAAATTGAAAACATGGATGTCCTGGATAGGATTGCAAGAATGAGATATATTGATGAAAAAGATATAAATAAAATAGATGACATAGAAAATGCAATTGATAATGAAATTTCGTCTTTATTGGAGGAATAAAAGATGTTAAAAGATTATAAAGGGATTTCTAATATCTCCGGCCCGCTCATGCTGGTAAAAGGAGTTGAAGGGGTTAAATATGGCGAGCTTGTAGAGATAAAACTTGGGGACGGAAGCATGAGAAATGGAGAAGTCCTTGAAGTTGAAGAAGATAAAGCATTAGTGCAGGTTTTTGAAGGAACTACAGGAATTGATGCTAAAGAAACAAAAACAAGGTTTTTAGGCAGGGGCATCCAGATGTACCTTTCCCCTGATATTCTGGGCAAGATATTCACAGGGCTCGGGAAGCCTAAGACTGAAAATGACAGGATAATACCAGAAAAAAAACTGGATATTAGCGGAAACCCCATAAACCCTTATGCTAGGGATTACCCTAATGAGTTTATCCAAACAGGGATATCTGCCATAGACGGCTTAAATACTTTAGTAAGGGGCCAAAAACTTCCCATTTTTTCAGGTTCTGGGCTGCCGCATAATAAAATGGCTGCCCAAATTGCAAGGCAATCAAAAGTTTTAGGAACGGAAGAGTCTTTTGCTGTGGTTTTTATTGCCATGGGGATAACCTTTGAAGAGTCAGAATTTTTTATCCAGGACCTTAAAAAAACAGGGGCCCTGTCAAGATCAGTATTGATCCTAAATCTTGCCGATGATCCGGCAATTGAAAGAATTGCAACACCAAGGGTTGGCCTTACTTGCGCTGAATACCTGGCTTTCGAAAAGGACATGCATGTTCTGGTAATACTTACAGACATGACCAATTATTGTGAAGCCTTAAGGGAAGTATCGGCTTCCAGGAAAGAAATACCTGGAAGGCGCGGATATCCGGGATACCTTTACACTGACCTTGCTTCAATATATGAAAGGGCAGGAAAAATCAAGGGCAGAGACGGATCCATTACCTTAATACCTATCCTTACCATGCCTGAAGACGATAAAACCCATCCCATACCTGACTTGACAGGATATATTACAGAAGGACAAATTATACTTTCCAGGCCCCTAAATAAAAAGAAGGTCTCTCCCCCAATAGATGCGCTTCCTTCCCTTTCACGTTTAAAAGACAAGGGAATAGGCGAAGGCAAAACCAGGAAAGACCATTCTGATATTTTCAACCAATTATATGCTGCTTATGCAAGGGGGAAGGAAGTACAGGAACTTGCAGTAATTCTGGGTGAAGCAGCATTAACAGACATGGACAAAATATACTATAAGTTTGCAGATGAATTTGAAGCTAAATATATTTCACAGGGAGAATACGAAAACAGATCAATTGAAGAAACATTGGATTTAGGATGGAAATTGCTCTCAATGTTTCCCAGGGAAAGGCTTAAAAGAATCAGCGATGAATATCTTGATGAGTATTTGCCAAGATTTAAAAAAGAAGAAAAGGAAGTGGCAAAATAAATGATTGCAAATGTCAATGCAACAAGGATGGAGCTTCTCCGCTTAAAGAAGAGGCTTAGCCTGGCAAAAAGGGGCCATAAACTGCTTAAGGACAAACAGGACGAGCTAATGAGGCAGCTCATGGAAATAATTGATGACGTAAAAGAAGCCAGGCTTGAAATAGAAAGAGAGTTCCAGTCAATACTTCAAAGCTTTACTATTGCCAAATCAAAAATGGGGCCGCACCAGGCTGAAGAGGCACTGCTGTTTCCTACAAAGAAATTATCAGTTTCTGTAACCAAAAAGAACCTCATGAGTGTCAGGGTTCCAATATATGAAAGGGAAGTAGAAGGCGATATTATCCCTTACGGTTACCTTAATACATCAGGCAAAATGGATGATTCCCTCATAAACTTTGAAAAGTTTTTGGAATCACTTCTAAACCTGGCAGAAAAGGAAAAAACAGTGCAGCTCATGGCAGAGGAAATAGAAGAAACCAGAAGAAGGGTGAATGCCTTAGAATACAAGCTCATACCTGAACTTGAAGAGACCACTAAATACATAACCATGAAGCTATCCGAAAATGAAAGGTCCAATATTGTCAGGCTCATGAAGGTAAAAGACATAGTTAGAAGCCATTAGCCCACAGCAAAGTTTTCAATTTATTGCTTCAAAGTTACTATTATTAGCCCCTTATGCCAATAGTTTATCATCTCTTAATTATGCCAATGGCTATAATTTCAAATATAAAATTTTTCAGGTTTCCTTGCTATAATGTTTAAGTTATGGAAAAAATAATTATACAGAGCTTAAAAAATATTGAAAAAAAAGATGTAGAAAAAATAGCCCAAAATATTTTAGACCAAAAAGTGGCCCTGCTTCCTGCATCTACAATATACGGGTTAAGCTGCAAATATGATAAAAAGGCCCCTTACAAAAAGATATATGAAATTAAGAAAAGGCCTGAAGGCATTCCCTTTATAATCCTTATCTCAAGACAAAGCCAGCTAAATTTACTAGCCTCCAATATCAGCAGCAATGCAGAAAAATTAATCAGCGATTTCTGGTCCTTAAACAGCCCATGTCCCCTTACTATAATATTTGATAAATATAGAGGCCTCCCTTCTTTTGTAACTGCTGGCAAAAAAAAGATAGCAATAAGGCTTGCAGTCCCAAAATATCTAAGGCAGGTAATTGATATTACCGGCCCTATTACCTCTACCAGCGCCACGATATCTGGGCAAAAAAGCTATCCGGATACAATAAAAAAAATTAAAAATAATATCTTAAAAAATGTAGATTTAGTGGTAGAATATGAAGGAAAATTAGGTGGCGCTGAATCCACCATAATTGACATTACAGATAAGCCCCCTACCATAATTCGGAAGGGTATTATAAAATATAGTAAGTTAAGAAAATATTTAGGATAGTTTGTCATGGCTTTAAAAAATAATTTAAATATTAGTTTTGTTTGTGGCGGAAATACTGAAAGAAGCTATATGGCAGAGGCCATAGGCAAATACCTGCTGGATGAAAAATATTTAAAAAATGATATTGATTTAAAAAATAAGATAAATATTATTAGCTCTGGCATTTATGTTATAACCAGAAGCGTTCCCAGATACTCTTATATAACCCTCAAAAATATAAATGTCCCCACAATAACTTCCAGGCCAATCCAAATTAGCCACAATATTATTAAATATTCAGATTTAGTTTTAACTATGGCTGATTCTCACCGCAATAGCATAATTAAGAATTTTAATGATATAGACCAAAAAAAGATATTTACTTTGCTTGAGCTTTCCAATATCATTCTTTATCTTGAATCTGAGAGGATCTACAGGAGAAAGCCTAAAAATTATGTAAAGAATAACCGGGAACTTAACTTGGAATTTTTAAAAAACAAGATATTCACTTTAATAAATATAAATAGGGATGTACTGCTTACAACAGAAGAATTAGATATAGGAGATCCCCACGGCTCAGATTTAGAGGAATACATGGGAATTGCAAAAAAAATAAAAGATAATATAATTACTATTTTTAATTACCTTTTTGGAAGAAGTTATGAAAAATAGAGAATATTAATGAAATTAATAATTGGCTCAGACCATGCAGGCATAGAACATAAATCTTATTTAGTCAAATACTTATCTGCCCTTGGCCATAAAGTTATAGATATAGGGACTAATAGCACTAAGTCTATCGATTACCCTGATATTGCCCTGAAAGGGTCAAACATGTTTCTCCAAAATTTAGCTGACTTTGTTATATTGATTTGTGGGACAGGCGTGGGAATGAGCTTAACAGCTAATAAAATGCCGGGAATCCGCGCAGCAGTATGCTATAACCCTGAAATTGCAGCCCTTGCCAGGGAACATAATGACTCTAATATATTATGCCTTGGTGCCAGGTTTTTAGATATAAAAGAATGTGGTAGAATAGCAAAAGCTTTTATTGAAACTTCTAAAAGCAAAGAAAAGCGGCATTTGAGAAGAGTAAACAAAATAAAAGAAATTGAAGAAAGGAATTTTAAAGGTGGCTACCAAATTAAAAAATAACACACTTAGCAAAGAAAAAGATTTAGAAATACAAAAAATAATAGAAAAAGAGCTTGCAAGGCAAAAAAGCAAATTGCTTTTAATTGCCTCCGAGAATTACGCTTCCCAGGAAGTTATAAAAACAATGGGAACTGTTCTTACCAATAAATATGCGGAAGGGTATCCAAATAAAAGATACTATGGCGGCTGTGAATACGTAGACGAGGTTGAAAGCCTGGCAATAAAAAGGGCTAAGAAGCTTTTTAATTCAAAATATAGCAATGTCCAGCCCCATAGTGGAGTAAATGCTAATATAGCAATTTATGTTGCCGTATTAGAACCTTATGACAAAATTTTAAGCATGAACCTAACAGACGGTGGCCATCTTTCCCATGGCCAGAGCCATAACCTTTCAGGCAAATACTTTACCATCTATAATTATAATGTTGACAGGGAAACAGAAGTTATAGATTATGAGGAAGTAAGGAAAACAGCAAAAAAAGTTAAGCCCAAGCTAATAATTGCTGGCGCAAGCTCTTATTCAAGAATTATAGATTTTAAAAAATTCAGGGAAATTGCTGATGAAGTGGGGGCTTATCTTATGGCCGATATAGCCCATATTGCAGGCTTAATTGCAGGAGGAGTCCATCCAACTTCAGTTGATGTGGCTGATTTTACCACAGGCACAACCCATAAAACCTTAAGGGGCCCTAGAGGGGGATTCATACTGGCTGGCGATAAATACAAGGATATATTAAACCAGGCAATTTTTCCCGGCTCACAAGGCGGCCCGCTAATGCATGTTATTGCTGCTAAAGCTGTTTGTTTTAGGGAAGCAATGCAGGACTCTTATAAAGAATATGCAAAAGATATAGTAAAGAACTGTAAAGCCCTTTGCGAAAGTTTAAAAGAAGATGGTTTTAGAATCGTATCTGGCGGAACTGATAACCACCTGTTCTTAATTGACTTAAGCAATAAAGATATTACAGGATTTGAAGCAACTGGCATTCTTGGATCTTGCGGTATTGTAATAAATAAGAATTTAATTCCATATGATAAAAAAAATCCAACAGTGGCTAGCGGCATAAGGATTGGAACTGCAGCTGTTACTACACAGGGGATGGGAGTAAATGAAATGCGCCAGATAGGCGAAATAATTTCTTTTGCCCTGCATAATAAGGATAATAGTAAGAAATTAAAAGAAGCTAAAAATAAAGTAGATAAATTATTAAAAGATTTCCCCATATACCAGAACTTTAATCAATAAAATCCAATTAAATATTTAAGATAAATACCTAAATTAGAAATAGTTATTGATATAAGGGTGGCAGGCACTGCAATTTTTAACCACCTTTTCCAGCCGATGCTTCTTCCCCTTTTCTCCATAGTAGTATAAGCAACTACATTGGCAGAAGCCCCGATAGGGGTAAAATTGCCTCCAATATCTGCGCCCAGGGATACAGCCCAAACCATTATTGATAAGGCAGGCACTCCCGCAAACTTTATTATATTCTCAAGCACATAGGCCATGGATAATGCAAAAGGCACATTATCTATAATCCCGCTAATAAAGCTTGAGCCCCATACTAGGGTGCTTAAAAGACCTACGTGGTTTCCTCCAAAAACATTTATAATCCCTTCTGCAATATTTTCAATAACTCCCGTTGATTCCAGGCCGCCTACTATCATAAATAAGCCAATAAAAAATAAGATTACATCAAAATCAACTTTTCTCATTATCCTTTCAGCCTGCTTGCCTAAAAATACTAGCATTACAAAAGCCGGAACCATTGCGGCAAGGGGCACGGTCAAAGGTATATCAAAATATGTTTCTATATAACTGTGGGTTATTAAAAAGGCAATAGCAGTGCCAAAAGCAATTAAAGAAATTTTTAGCTGCCGCATGTCTTCTATTGCTTCCTTTGGATCCATTTGCTCAAGTTCACTAATTGCTATTTCTTCCTGGGGAATCATTGATCTTCTGCTAATAAAATAACAGTAAGACAATGCTGCTGCACCTGCCAGCAGTGAAATAGGGCCATTATTTATCACAAAATCATTAAAATAAAAACCTAGCCTTAAACCTAAAATAACATTGGGGGGATCGCCAACCAGGGTTGCTGAACCTCCAATATTTGCCATTATCACTTCTGTAACCACAAGGGGAACGGGATCTATTTTAAGCATCCTTGCCAGCTCATATGTTAAAGCAGCAAAAAAGAGCATTACTGTAATGCTGTCCATAAAAGCTGAAAGGAATCCAGTAAGTATGGGGAAAAATAAAAAGATTCTTCTGGGGGAATATCTTAGTACTTTTGCCGCCTTTAAAGCTAGAAAATTAAAAAATCCGGAATCTGAGAGAGAACCAATAATTATAAACATGCCAAAAAGAAGGCCAAGTGTTTCCCAGCTAATATAGCTTACAGCTTCCTGAATATCAAAAATCCCAAATAGCAGTAAAAGTAGCGCCCCTAAAAATACTACTACTGTCCTGTTTACCCTTTCTGTGGCTATTGCAATATAAGTTAAAGAAAAGATAACAATGGCCGCAATAGTAGTATTGTCCAAATTTACTCCCTAAAATATATTAAAAAAATACTTATAAAAAATTACGATTATTTTAAAAAAAAGTCAAATAGTAACTAGCTTTTAATAACCAGTATTCTATCCCTACCGTTATAATCTTTTTCTACTGTTAAATCTATAGAAGAAAGATATTTTCTGGCAAGTTTAGATAAATCATTTGATAAGCCCTGGTCTATTTCGAGAATTATATAATAATTTTTTTTAAGGCGGGCCTTTACCTTTTCTAATATCCTATTATATGCTTCGGTGCCTGTTTTGCCCCCCAGAAGTGCCTGTTTTGGCTCATATTCTTTTATTTCCTTATCCAAATTTTTGTAATCTGCTTCTTTAATGTAAGGGGGGTTTGAGATTACAATATCAAACTTTTGAGATTCTTTAGGTATGATATCGCAATGCTTAAAACTGATTTTTTGTAATTGCGCGGCAGATAAAATATTTTCTGCATTTTTCTTAGCTACCTCTATTGCCTTGCTGCTATTATCCGTTGCTAAAATCTTAAAGTCTAAATCTTTTAGCTCATTTATAATACTTAATGATATGGCTCCGCTTCCAATTCCTACTTCTAAAATATTGGCCTGGCCCCCTTTAGATAACTCCTTAATCACATCCATTGATTTCTCAACTACAAGTTCAGTTTCGGGCCTGGGTATAAGAACATTTCTATCTACATATAATATAATTTTCCTAAAATGCGCTTCATGCAATATATATTGTATAGGAGTATTTTCTATCCTTTTTAAAATATATTGCTTGAATTTTTTTAATTCTTTTTTTGTGGGGACATAATTATAATTTAGGTAAAGCTGCATTCTTGGCAAACCTAATGCAGAGCCTAGCAGCAGTTCTGATGACAGCCTAGCCTGGGAAATCTTTTTTTGTTTAAAATAGTTTATAGACCAATCTAATAAATTTTTAATGGTCCAGGTTTGCAAAACCTATACCCCTAATTTTTCAATTTTCTTTTCTTCATCTTCAACTTTTAGGGAATCTATTAGCTCTGAAAGGTCCCCCTCTAAAACATCATTAAGTTTATATAAGGTTAAATTAATCCTGTGGTCTGTAATTCTTCCCTGGGGATAATTATAAGTCCTGATTCTTTCGCTTCTGTCTCCGCTGCCAATTTGCATTCTCCTATTTTTAGTCTGCTCATCCGTCTGCTTTTGTTCTTCAATCTCTTTAATCCTGGTCCTTAAAATCCTAAATGCTTTTTCCTTATTCTGTAGCTGTGACTTTTCATCCTGGCAGCTTACTGTAATGCCGGTTGGGACATGGGTAAGCCTTACTGCAGAATCTGTAGTATTTACTGATTGCCCTCCAGGGCCGCTTGACCTAAATACATCTACCCTTACATCCTGCGGCTCGATATTTACTTCTACGTCCTCGGCCTCAGGCAGCACGGCAACAGTTGCCGTAGAGGTATGTATTCTCCCCCCGGATTCGGTAACAGGTATTCTCTGGACTCTATGGACTCCAGACTCATACTTCATAATCCCATATACATTCTTGCCTTCAATACTAAAAATTATTTCCTTAAATCCCCCAATGCCCAAGCTGCTTGAGCTTAATACATCGTGCTTCCAGTCTTTACTGTCTGCAAACTTTGTATACATCCTACATAGGTCCTCTGCAAAAAGGGCTGCTTCATCGCCACCAGCCCCAGCCCTTATTTCTATTATTGAATTCTTTTTGTCATTTGGGTCCTTTGGAGTCATAAGAATCTTTAATCTTTTTTCAAGCCTGCTTTTTCCCTTTTCATTCTTTTCAAGCTCTTCTTCTAAAAATTCCTTCATCTCTTCATCTTCTTCTGAAGAAATCATTTCTTCAGCTTCTTTTATTGAAGTAATCAATTCCCTGTACTTTTTTGCAGCCTTTACTAAATCCTCTAATTCTGAGGCTAATTTCCCATATTTCTTAATTTTAATTGGATTCTGTGTAACTTCAGAATCAGACAATTTCCCCATTACTTTTTTATATTTATCTTCATATATCTTCAATTTTTCTAATAAATTTGCCATATTATCATCCTGTTTTATCCAAATTATTTTCTTTTTCTAACTTTTCTTCTGCTTCTAGTACTTCTTTAAAAGATTCTATTGCAACTTCTAATTGTTCTTCATCAGGCTCCCTGGTAGTTAATTTCTGCAGGAGCAGGCCCGGGTAAAAAATTATGTTTACAATTTTATACTTATTAAATTTCCCTGCAAGTTTTATAAGCTCATAAGAAATCCCCGAAATAACAGGAATTAATAAAACCCTTGAAACAATACGCCAAAGTAGCGGCGGTTTTCCTAAAAGGGCAAATACAAATATTGCTACAAACATAACTATAAGCAAAAAGCTTGTGCCGCATCTAACATGGAGCCTCCCATATTTTTTTACCTTTTCCGGCACTAACTCTTCATTGGACTCATAAGCTTGTATTGTTTTATGTTCTGCCCCATGGTACTGGAATACCCTTTTTATGTCTTTTATAAAAGAAATTATTATAATATAGCCAAGAAAAAAGCCAAGCCTTACAAGGCCCTCTAAAAGATTGTAAATAAAAGAATTTGGAAAATATTCGCTAAAACTCCGGCCAATGAGGGTTGGCAATATAAAAAAAACGCCGACCGCAAATATCACTGCTAAAATAATTGATATTGCCATCTCTTTTTTAGAAAATTCAATTTCTTCTTCAGTGGCTTCATTCACTGAATAGCTTAAAGCCCTAAACCCTAAGGCCATTGTTTCTATAAGGGTAGCAACCCCCCTTATGAATATAAATCCTAAAAACCTATGTTTTTCAGATAATGGTTTCAGCTTATAAACTTTAGTTGATATTGTCTTGTCAGGCTTTCTAACTGCCAGGGACCAGAAATGCTTGCTTTTCATCATTACGCCCTCAATAACAGCTTGGCCGCCTATTTGGCATTTATTTTTATCATTCATAAAAATCACTTAATTTCAGATAGTTTCATATCTATATTTACAATCTATTCAAGGGCTACTTAAAAAAATAGCCCTGCACTAGAGAATATATGTCTATTTTTACTATTAGGGCTTACCCATTTATCATATAAAGCATGTATATTGCTAATTACATTGCCATGGATTAATTTCTTAGAAATGCTTTTAAGTGAAAAACTGGCATCCCTATCTTGAGAAACATTACCTATTCGAATAATAAACTTTACTAATTTATCAATCCCTTTTCTGCCTGCCGCTTTATTTAACTGCCCTAATCCTATTATTGGATAAAACTTATCAGCCAAAATAGCCATTTCGGGCCCGCTATAAAGCCTTAATAGTTTTAAATTCATTTTTTATTCTTTTTTTTGCCCAGTCGCTTCTTAAATCTTTCTACCCTACCACCAGAATCTACTAATTTTTGTTTACCTGTATAAAAAGGATGGCAATTTGAACAAATTTCCACCTTTAAATTTTCCTGTGTGGATTTTGTTTTAAAAGTATTGCCACACGAACAAGTAACAGTGCATTCCATATAATCTGGATGTATACCTTTTTTCATCACAAAACACCTCTTTTTATTTATACTCAAGGAAAGAATGATACCATAAATGAATATAACAGTAAATAACAATTAAAAATTGCTTATAGGGCCTTTTTATTGTTCTGGAAACTTGCCTTTAAAGCATTTAAGAAGTCCTTGTTTGTTTTGGTTTTCTTTGTATAGTCTATTAATTGTTTAATAGCTACTTCAGGTTCCTTTTCATGTATGATTCTTCTGAGTTTCCAAACCAGGCTGGCTTCTTCTTTATCCATAAGCAATTCTTCTTTTCTGGTACCTGATTTGTTTACGTCAATCGCAGGGAAAATTCTTTTGTCTGCCAAAGACCTGTCAAGTTTTAATTCCATATTTCCAGTGCCCTTAAACTCTTCAAATATTACATCATCCATCCTGCTGCCAGTTTCAATAAGCGCTGTAGCCAGTATGGTTAAACTGCCTCCATGCTCAATATTTCTAGCCGCTCCAAAGAAACTTTTTGGCGGGAATAGCGCTGTTGAATCAACGCCGCCTGATAGCACTCTGCCGCTTGCAGGAATAGATAAATTATAAGCCCTGGCAAGCCTTGTTATACTGTCCAATAGGATTAATATGTCATTGCCATGTTCAACTAGCCTTTTTGCCCTTTGCAAAACTAATTCTGAAACCTGGATATGGTTATCTGAAGGCTGGTCAAAAGTAGAGCTAATTACTTCGCCCCTAACAGACCTTTCCATATCAGTTACCTCTTCAGGCCTTTCATCAACCAGCAATACAATAATATGGACTTCCGGATTATTTATTGCCACGCTATTTGCAATCTCTTTTAATATAGTAGTTTTCCCAGCTTTAGGAGGAGAAACTATGAGGCCCCTCTGCCCCTTCCCTATAGGGGCTACTAAATCTATTACTCTTGGGGCAATATTTTCCGGTTTTGTCTCCAATCTCAGCCTATCTAATGGATAGATTGGAGTTAAAGTCTCAAAAGGCGCCCTTTTCCTAATATACTCTGGATCGCCGCCATTAACTTTTTCTATCCTAATCAAAGCATTGTATTTCTCATTATCTTTGGGGGGTCTTACCTGCCCGTAAACTTCGTCTCCCTGCCTCAGCCTAAACCTTCTAATCTGGGACTGGGAAACATAAATATCATTTGCGCCCGGGAGATAACTGTTCACCCTTAAAAATCCATAGCCATCATTTAAAATATCCAGGATTCCTTGCATATTTTTCTCATATACTTCCAGTTCCTTGGTTTTCCCATCATTTTTAATAACTTTTTTCTCTACAGCTAAGCCATTTTTCATTTTTTTAGAGCTGCTATCTTCTTCTTTCTTAGAGTCATCCCCGTCATCTGAAACCACTTCAATTATTTTTTCTATCAATTCACCTTTATTTAGCTTGGAGAAGCCACCAATTTCTAAGTCTTTAGCTATTTCCTTTAGTTCATCTAATTTTTTATCATTTAATAATTCTTTATTTATTCCATTCATTATAATGTATACCTTTCATCTAAAAACGACATAAGTTTTTTCATATATTTGTAAATTTGCATACTTAAGGCCTCTAAAGCAGCAAAGTAAAAAAAGAGATTAATCAGACTGTAAGGGTACTTGCAATAACCACACTAATTATCACCACTTTTTGAAAAACACATAAAAATATGAAGAAAAATCATTGTTATCTTATTTGTATAAATATTTGTATAAATTGTAGTAATGATGATATATGTAAATTGTTAAAAAATCAAGCAATTTCTTGCCAGGGCAATTTTATTAATTGCCCTAGCAATTTGTAGAGGTTCCCTAGAATTTAGGAAGCTGCTCTAGAGATTCTTTTATCTTCTCATCCGGATATTCATAATCTTCCAGTTTACCGTCTAGATATTTCTCATAAGAGCCCAAATCAAAATGCCCATGCCCGCTGAAATTAAAGGCAATTACTTTTTCTTCTCCTGTTTCCTTGCATTTTAAAGCTTCGTCAATAGTTGCCTTAATTGCATGTGCAGTTTCTGGAGCTGGTATTATTCCTTCAGTTTTTGAGAATATTATTGCTGCTTCAAAAACTGGATTCTGCAGCAATGCTTCTGCTTCTATTAATTTTTCATTGCAAAGCAGACTTAACTGAGGAGCCATTCCATGATACCTCAAGCCTCCTGAATGTATCGGAGCAGGAACAAAATCATGACCCAGAGTATACATCTTGGCAATAGGCGCCATCTTTGCAGTATCACCATAATCATATGCAAATGGGCCTTTGGTAAGAGTTGGGCAAGCTATAGGTTCTACAGCTAATATCTTGATATCCTTCCCACCAAACTTGTCAGGCATAAATGGGAAAGCAAAACCTGCAAAATTGCTTCCTCCGCCCACACAGCCTATTAAAACATCAGGATATAAATCTACTTTTTCAAATTGCTTCTTTGTTTCCAATCCTATTACTGTCTGGTGAAGCAAAACATGGTTTAGTACGCTTCCAAGCGAATAATTTGTATTATCATCCTGAACAGCTTTTTCAACTGCTTCGCTTATAGCCATCCCCAGGCTTCCTGAGCAATTTGGATCTTTTTCTAATAAAGCTCTTCCTGATTCAGTCCTATCAGAAGGTGAAGCATAAACATCTGCTCCCCATACCCTCATCATTGTTTTCCTGTATGGCTTCTGCTCATAGCTAATCCTTACCATATAAACTTCCAGGTCCATACCCAGCATATTAGTCGCAAATGCTAAAGCACTGCCCCATTGGCCTGCTCCAGTTTCAGTAGTCAACTTTTTAATGCCCTGCTTTTTATTATAATAAGCCTGGGCCACTGCAGTATTTGGTTTATGGCTTCCTGGAGGGCTAACACTTTCATTCTTATAGAAAATCTTCGCAGGAGTATCTAAATACTCTTCTAGATTCTTTGCCCTCACTAGAGGCGTAGGCCTCCAAATTGAGTAAATCTCCAAAAGCTCCTCTGGTATTTTAATAAACCTCTCCTGGCTTACCTCCTGCATTATAAGTTCCATCGGGAACATTATAGAAAGATCTTCAGGGGTTAAAGGCTTCCCAGTTTTTGGATGCAGTGGAGGATCTAATGGCTTTGGAAGATCCGGGTTTATATTATACCACTGTTTGGGTATCTCGCTTTCTGATAATAATATTTTTTTACTAGTCATTTGTTCTCCTTTCTAAAATTTTCATAAATAAAAAAACCTCTCAATCTCTAAACTAATATAGAGACGAGAGGTAAATTCTCGCGGTGCCACTCTATTTTATGGAAAACAGTTTTCCATACGCTCTTTCGGATATGCTTTATATCCTATCCCATGGTAACGGAGGAATGCCGTCCTAACCTACTTTCTAATGTTTCGGCTAGGCGCCTCACAGACCCATTCAGTTGCAAGCATTGCAACCACTTTCTCACCAAATAGTGGTTCTCTGTATGCAGCTTTGCACTTACTATTTCTGCTCAAAGGCTTTAATGGCTATTAAATTTTCAAATTAACTCATTAGATGGAAAATATTAGCACATTGTAACAATTTTGTCTAATTATTTTTCAGCCTGATGGTCCACATAAAAGTGAACCATCAATAGGCCGCCTGTTAAGCAATTATTATTTTATCTAACTACATTTTTAGTTTCAAGCAAGTTTATTTGATCAAAGCCGATAGGCATATTTAATTGTTTTAATACCCCGCCCAAATAATACTGCATGAGCAAATCGTAAAAAGAAAATTTTTGTCCTGAAACTACAACTGGCTCTCCGGATATTCCCCCAAGCTCAGCTGCTAAGTTAATTGCATCTTTATAAGTGCCGATATCATCAATTAATCCCAGGCCAACTGCTTCAGACCCTAAATATATCCAGCCTGTTGCAAGCTCTTTTACTTTACCTGTGCTCATTTCTCTACTATCTGCAACATCAGCTATGAATTGGTCATATATCTTTTTTGTTTGCTCTTCTAAAAGACCTTTCTCTTCTGGTGTCATTTCCCTGCTTGAGCTTCCAATATCCTTGTATTTTCCCTGTTTTATGGTTGTGTATTCAATGCCTAATTTATCATAAAGGCCTTCAAGATTGGGTACCTGCATTATAACGCCAATGCTTCCCACAGATGAGGCAGGATTAGCAATTATTTTATCTGCAGCGCATGAAATATAATATGCCCCTGAAGCGCAGGTATCGCTTACCGAAACCACGACTGGCTTGCCAAATTTCTTTAGCTCGCTATATATCTCTTGTGATGCTGCCGGGCTTCCCCCGGGGCTATTTACCCTTAAAAGAACCGCTTTTATATTTGGGCTTTTTTCTGCGGTATCCAATTGGGCTATAACTTGCCTTGGAGTAGTAGCGCCGCCACTTAACACCCCTGATTGCTGGCTTGCTGATATAATGCCCTCTATATTGATCTCATAAATGTTGCCCTGCCTGGAACCAGAACTGTAATTTAAGCCGCCGCTAATAAGGCCAAGGAAAAAACATCCTCCAGAAAAAACAAATAATAGAGCTAAACAGCCTAAAACTATTCCTACTATCTTGCCTGTGCTCATTTTGTTTTTAGCCAAAATTTCTCCCAATATTTATTATTAACATTTATATATTAACAAAAAAGAGGCTTAATATCCTATAGAAAAAATTTATAGCCCTTTTAGAAGGTTCCGTTTATGGAAAAAATTAGAAAGTATAATAAAAATAACAGCAAAAGCAATTAAAGCCAAAAAGTCAATTGCCAAGCTTATATCATGCTTGCCTTTAAGGCTGTAATTAAATATATCTACAATATAAGTTATAGGGGAAAAATAGGATAATATTCTAGCCCCAAGCGGCAGCTGGCTTATAGGCACAAAAATTCCGCTTATAAATATTAGCGGGAAACGCACAATGCTTGAAAGCATCATTATATTAGAAGGATTTCTAGAAGACGGAGAAGCTAGAAATACTCCCATGGCAGAAAATACAAATGAAGCAATTAAGATGCCAAAAACAATAGTAATGATATTTATGCTATAGTTAAGTGTCAGGGCCCCGACAATAACAAGTATAAAATTTAGCCCCAGGCCAAAAACCATTCCAGCAATTGCATCGCCAAATATAAGGGTGTTTGTAGTTACAGGAAATGAAAGAAGCCTTTCATAAGTTCCTGATGTTTTTTCCCATGGCGTAATTAAAGGACCCACAGAAGAGGAGGTAAAAAACAAAGACATTGCCAGAAACCCAGGAAAAAATTCATATAAATTAACTTCCCTTCCTAAAAGGAAAGCCAGAAACATAAAAAATGGGAATAAAAGGCCAAAAATAATGACAGGCGGCTTAGAGTAATAAATCCTTATATTTTTTTCAGTAACTACTAATGTGCTTCTTATTGTTTGTTTAATTTTAATCATCACTTTTTTTCTTAACCAATTCTATAAATACATCTTCAAGGCTAGCTTTAAGTATCTCTAAGCTAAGGATTACCAATTCTTTTTCTTCAGCATAATCTGTTAAGAATTTAACAACTTTATCCGGTGAATCTGTGTATAGCCTTAGCTTATCGCTAAAAATATCTACTTTATTAATGTTTTTATTATCCTTTAAACTCTTAGTATCAACTTCTTTATTAAAAGACACTAATACTGACTTTGTTCTTTCAATAGTGCTTCTTAATACCTCAGGCTTGTCAATTGCGGCAATTCTGCCATTATTTATTATGCAAACCCTGTCACATAAAACATTTGCTTCTTCTATGTTATGGGTAGTTAAAAAAATTGTTGTTCCCAGTCCGTTCATATCTTTTATAAGTTTTTTTATAAGCCTTTGGCTTTGGACATCAAGGCCTGAAGTTGGTTCATCTAAAAAAAGTATTTTTGGATTGTGCACTATTGCGCAGGCTATGCTTATTCTTTGCTTCTGGCCTTTGGAAAATCCCCTGACTAAATCATTTCTTTTCTCATATAGGCCAAGCTCTTTTAACAAGTAATTAGCCCTGTTTATTAAATCTTTTTGTTTCATCCCATAAAATTTTCCTGAAAAAATTACATTCCTTAACGCTGACAAATCCAGGTATACATTTCCTGTTTCTGGTATAACCCCTATTTTTGATTTTGCGGCAATGGGATTTTTTTTCATGTCAATTCCATCCAAAAGAGCAGAACCCCCATCAGGGAACAAAACGCCTGTAAGCATCCTGATAGTAGTGGTTTTGCCTGCTCCATTAGGGCCAAGAAAGCCAAAAATCTCCCCTTTTTTGACACTAAAACTTATGTCATCTACAGCAGTGAAACTATCAAATTTTTTAGTTAAAGACTTTGCTTCAATAATATCCATTTTAATTAAACACAATAACTTCCAGTATCATTTATTTCTGTACAAAGCAACTTATAGCCTGCAAACTTTTCATCTATTTTAAACCCTTTTTCTGCTAATGCAATAACAGTGCTCCCCGATCCACTAATAGCAGCAGGTATATTATATTTATTAATAAGCTTATCAATAATTTGCAATGACTTTGGATAAATTCCCTTCCTGTAATTCTGGTGTATATAATCCTTTATAAAAATACCCATGTCCTTAAAATTGCCTTCCTTTAATGCATCTACCATCAAACCAAAATGCGAAGTATTTTCAATAGCATCCTGGATGGGAATTGCCTGAGGCAAAACTTTTCTAGCTTCTGTAGTAATAACCCTTTTTTTAGGTATTAAAAGCAATACCCTTATATCCGGGCTAATTCTTATTCGCCTGTAAAGGAAGCCTCCATCATTTTTAAAGCAAATAACAAACCCGCCTTCCAGGCTTGCTGCTATATTATCAGGGTGCTTTTCAATTTCAAGAGCAATTTCAAAGATTTCCCTCTTTTTTAATTTTAAATTATATATATGGTTTACCAGAAGTATCCCCGCTATTATATCTGCAGCACTGCTTCCTAGTCCCCGCCCGGTTGGGATATTTTCTTCTTTTTCTATAATTAAGCCTTTTTTATCCTCTATACTTAATAAACTTTTAGCATATTTAATAGTCTTAATTAAAAGGCTTGAATTATTTGCTGCTATCTTTTCATTTCCTCTTAAAAAACAATAGTTTTCTGCATAATCTAGAACCCTGTATTTATTAGATATGTTTATGGCTAAGCCTGCCCTGTCAAAGCCCGGCCCTATATTTGCAGAGGTTGCAAAAGCTTCTACTTTAGCTAAATATTTATTATCCATCTTTTTTTAAAAAATAATCCAGCAGCTTGTAACCTTTTTCAAAGATTATCTCATTTTTTTTAGGGTAAAATTCATCAAAAACATTAGAAGTACTATTTTCTTTTTGGCTATCATAAATTAAAAAAGGCACCGGGTCAGATGTATGGGTCCTAATAGAAATGGGAGTTGGGTGGTCAGGGAGCACCATAATCTTAAAATCATTTCCTGATTTTTTTAAATAATCAAATACCGCCTTTATAATTTCTTTATCAATGATCTCAATTGATTTTACCTTGCAATGGGCATCTCCCTGGTGACTGCATTCATCTGGAGCCTCTACATGGAGATATACAAAATCAACATTTTCTAATTCCTTTATTGCAGCCTTTGCTTTGCCTGTAAAATTTGTATTGATATTCCCAGTAGCTCCCTTAACTTTTACCGGGTTAAGGCCTGCATAAATGCCAATGCCCTTTATCAAATCAACTGCTGATACTACAGAACCTGAAACCTTGTATTTATCATAAAAAGATTCCAACTGGGGTTTTTTGCCCTGGCCCCATATCCAGATAGAATCTGCCTCCCTTAAACCCCTTTTTTTTCTATCCTTATTTACAGGATGACATTTTAAGATTTCAATGCTTCTTTCCATAAAGTCTAGTAAAACATTGCTTTCTTTGCCGGAAGGAAGATACTCTAAGATATTTTTGCCTAATATGTCATGGGGAGGCGTAAGGTTAAACTTATCAGAGCCATTTTTCCAAATTATTATATGCCTGTATCCTACTCCCGGATAAAACTTAATTCTTTTTGTTCCCAGGCTATCAGATATTGATTTTATAAGTTTTTCGGCTTCTTTTGATGTTATCTCCCCAGAGCTGTGGTCTATCATTTTTCTCTGGCTGTAATCTTTACCTCCAGACAATGTAACCAGATTACACCTGAAAGCAATATCGCTGTTTTTTAATTTCAGCCCCATGCTTGCAGCTTCAAGTGGCGATCTCCCGGTATGGAATTTCTTTGGGTCATAACCCATTACTGACAAATTGGCTACATCGCTTCCCGGAGCCATGCCACCGGGAATAGTATTTACCATTCCAACCTGCCCGTGGGATGCCAGGTAATCTATAGTTGGTTTCTTTGCTGCCTGCAGGGCCGACCTATTGCCCAGCTGTCCAATCTTATTATCCGCAGAGCCGTCCATTAAAATTACTACATGCTTCATAAAACTCCTAGACGCTTAAAATATCTGAAATTATTTGCTTCATGCCTTCTTTCTGGATTACTTTATTGTGCAATACGGGCTTTTTGCCTATATCTTTTATGTTTTCAGGAACCTTGGTTTTAGAAATCTCTGACAATTTATCAATTAGGGTTATTTCATCCTTTGCCTCTATCTTTCTGCCAATAGCCTCAATAACGCTTGCTGGAAATTTAAAAGGGCTGGCAGTGGATACAATTACATTCTTGGAATTATCTTTAGTTTCTTCTAAATATTTCCTGTATACATCAAATCCTACTGCAGTATGGGTATCAATTAAATAATTTAAATTATCATAGGCAAACCTTATTGCATCCAGTGTATCTTCTTCAGTTGAATATCCCCCATAAAAGGAAGAAAGCTTTTTTTTCATCTCTTTATTAATCTCATACCTTCCTTTGGAATTTAGCCTGTTAATTAAATCTTTAATAATTGAGGAATTGTTTCCGCTTATCTCATAAAGCAGTCTTTCAAGATTGCTAGAAACAAGTATGTCCATTGAGGGAGAAGAGGTTAAAATTAAATCCCTGTTTTTGTCATATACCCCTGTATTTATAAAATCATATAAAACATTATTAATATTTGAAGCGCATATTAATTTATTTATAGGCGTTCCGATTTTTTTTGCATAATAAGCGGCAAGGATATTCCCGAAATTACCGGTTGGGACGGTAAAATTAATTTTTTCTCCCCCTCTTATTTCCCCCCTGCCTAAAAGCTTTGCATAAGCATAAACATAATATACAATCTGGGGAATTAGCCTGCCTATATTAATAGAATTTGCAGAAGAAAAAATGCAACCATTTAAGGCTAGCTTTCCCCTAAAGCCTTTATCTGCAAATACTTCCTTTACCTTGGCCTGGGCATCATCAAAATTGCCAGCAATGGCAATCACATGGGTATTTGGCCCTTGTTGGGTAACCATTTGCCTTTCCTGTATCTTGCTTACCCCCTCTTTTGGATAGAATACTATTATCTCTGTCCCTTCAATGCCTGAAAACCCTTCAAGTGCAGCTTTCCCCGTATCTCCTGATGTAGCTGTAAGTATTACTATTTTTTTTCTGATATCAAGTTTTTTTACAGAAGTTTTTAGCAAGTGGGGTAAAATAGATAAAGCCATGTCTTTAAAGGCAAGGGTGGGGCCATGAAATAATTCTAAAAAATAATAGGGGCCCCTCTTTACCAATGGGGCTATCTCTTTGCTTGAAAATTTATCATCATAAGCTTTAGCTATACAATTTTTTAACTCTCTTTTGCTAAAATCCGGCAAAAATTTAGACATTACATAAAAAGCAAGCTCCCTGTAATCCATAGTCATAAGGTCCGGGAAAGGCTTTCCTATATGGGGAAATCCTGTTGGGACATATAATCCCCCGTCTTCAGCAATGCCGCTAACAATGCAATAGCTGGATTTATATTCCTTTTGATTATCCCTCGTGCTTTTGTAATTAACTTGCATTATTCAAGATCCTCAACCCTTATGGAATTAAGTACCTTAATAACTTCATCAAGGCCAGCTACCTCATTTATAGACTTATAGTAATTCTTATTAACAACTTCATGGGTTATAAAAATTAGCCTAGCAATATTTCCCTCTGCTGACTGTTTTTGTATCATTGATTTAATGCTAACTGAATTATCGCCAAAAACTTTTGCAATCTTTGCAAGAACGCCAGGCTTGTCTAAAACATCTATAAGTATATAAAATTTGCTGATATCTTCATCTTGAGCCTTTATTTTCTTATTCTCAAAACAAGTGCATCCGTATATAATTCCCTTTTTATCCCGGTCATAATTTCTGGCTATCTTAATTATATCTCCAACAATAGAGCTGGCAGTTGGCGCATCCCCGGCCCCTCTTCCATAACTCATGATCTGGCCCACATAATTTCCATAAACATAAATAGCATTATAAGTGTCTTCAATAGAAGCCAGTATATGGCCCCTTGGTATTAATGCCGGATGTACTTTTACAATAATTTCTCCATCTTTTTCCATTCCAATTGCCAAAAGCTTTATTTTATAGCCCAGCTCTTTAGCATTTTCTATATCATCCGGGGTAATTTTAGTAATGCCTTCCCTGTAGACATCCTCCAGGACAACTCTAAAGTTAAAAGCTATAGAAGAAAGTATAGCCAATTTACAAGCTGCATCATAACCTTCGATATCAGAAGATGGATTGGCTTTTTCTGCATAACCAAGATCCTGCGCCATCTTTAGCGCTTCGTCAAATGAGAGCTTGTCCTTTTCCATCCTGGTTAATATATAATTAGTAGTCCCATTAACTATGCCTACAATCTTTTCTATATTATTAGACGCCAATGAAGATTTTAGGGGCCCTATTATTGGTATCCCCCCGCAAACGCTAGCTTCAAACAAGATATCTACATTATTTTTTTCTGCCACCTCAAATAGTTTTTTACCTTTATTGGCAATGAGGTCTTTATTGGCTGTTACCACATATTTGCCATTAGCCAGCGCCTTGCTTACAAAATCATATGCAGGGACTATCCCTCCAACTAGTTCAACTACTATATCAATGCTCTCATCTTCAATAATATCTGAAGCATTATTGCTTACAGATACACCAGCCCTTCCTTTTAAGGGCTCCAGCTTTCCTGAATCTTTTTCAACTACTTTTGTTACATTTAGTTTTTTCCCAATTTTTTTTGCAATATAGTCTTTTTGCTTATCCAAAAGCGAATAAACTCCGCTAGCTATATAGCCATAGCCAATAATTCCAATATTTATATTTTCATTCATATAAATCACTATTCCCTGATATTAAATCTTTATAACTTTCTCTTTTTATCCATGTCCACTTGCTTGCCTCTTCAACAGCTACAACCGCGCTCTTGGTCTGGCCATTATAATTGCTGGACATAGAATAACAATAAGCGCCTGTAGCTGTAATTGCAATTAAATCACCTTTATTTATGCTTGGCAACATTATATCCTCAATTAATGTATCTCCGCTTTCACAATGCTTGCCCACAATAGTATATTTTTTTTGGCCACCAGTTGCATTCATCCTGTTTGCAATAAATGCTTCATACCTTGCCTGGTACAATATAGGCCTTATATTATCTGACATTCCCCCATCAACAGAAACATAATTTATTATTTTTTCAATCTCTTTTACAACTCCAACCTCATACAAGGCCAGCCCCGCATTTCCAACTATAGACCTGCCAGGCTCAGCATATATTTTTTTAATTTTTATGCCATATTTTTTCTGGTATTTTTTCAGCGCCTGGTAGATAAAATCAGAAAAATCTAAAATTGAAGGCGGTTTATCTTCTTTAGTATATTGTATCCCTAATCCGCCCCCTATATTTATTTGTTTAATTATTACACCTAATTTTTCTTCTACCCCTTTTATTAATTTAGATAAAACCTCAATTAATCTCTCATAAGAGCTTAAATTAAATATCTGGGAGCCTATATGGCTATGCAATCCAATCAAATTTAAGCTTTTTGTATTGCTGGCAGCTTCTATTGCATCCATGGCAATAGATTTGTGGATCCCAAATCCAAACTTAGACTTAATTGCCCCAGTTTGTATGTATTTATGGGTTGATGCTTTTATCCCAGGAGTTATCCTTAACATAATGTCCTGCTTTTTGCCATGCTCTTCAGCTAATCTTCCTAAAGCTTTAAGCTCGCTAAAATTATCTACTATAAAGCAGCCAACATCATTTTCCAAAGCATACCTTATCTCCTGCTCAGACTTATTATTGCCATGGAAGTAAATCTTTTCTGGGGGGAAACCACTCTCCAGGGCAATAAATAATTCTCCCCCTGTAGAAACATCAATGCTTAAGCCTTCTTTTTTTATTAACTGACACATAGCTTTGCATGAAAATGCTTTAGAAGCATAAATTATTTCAGAATCAATTCCGCTAAAACTAAAGCCTTTTAAGTAATCCCTGCACTGCTTTTTTATAGTGGCAATATCTATTATATACAGTGGCGTGCCAAATTCTTCCTTAAGCCTGGCCACATTGCTTCCGCCTATAGACAAATTGCCTTCTTTATCAATCTTTTTAGTAATAGGAAATAGCATGGTAAAACCTTTCTAAATCACATTTTCTTTGGAGCGCTTATGCCAATTATTTTAAATGAATTCAATAAAATTCTTTTAACCAAAAGTATTAAAGCCAGCCTGCCCCTGTTAACTCCAGATTCATCAATAACCCTGTAATGGTTATAAAAATAGTGGAATTCAGAAGCTAAGTTATATACATGCTGGTTTATAAAATAAGGTGAATTATTTACACATCCATCATAGATCTCGTCAGGGAAATAAATAATAAGTTTGGCAATATTTCTTTCAGTTTCTGTTTCAAACCTTAAATTATCTATATCAATATTATCAAGGGTAAAACTGTCTATATCAAAATCAGTATTTTCCCTAATATTTTTAATTATGCTTTCTATCCTTGCATGCGCATACTGTACATAATAAACAGGGTTTTGGTTTGATTTTTGTTTAGCTAGATCGATGTCAAAATCCATTGGGGTATCAAATGAATTTACAGAAAAGAAATACCTAACTGCATCTTTTCCAACTTCTTCAATTAGATCACTTAAAGTGTAAACCTTCCCCTTCCTTCTTGACATCTTAAGGGATTTCCCGCCTTTAACTATTCTAACCAGCTGACCTATTATTATAACTAAGCTTATTTTATTTAAATTTAAGGCCTTTGCAGTGGCCTTAAGCCTTTTTACATATCCATGATGGTCGGCACCCAGAATGTATGCAAGGGTCCCAAAACCCCTCTCAGCCTTATTTATAATATACATTATGTCTGAAGCAAAATATGTAGGGAGCCCATCTGTCCTGATTATTACCCTGTCTTTATCATCACCATACTCTTTTGATTTAAACCAGACTGCTCCATTTTTTTTATAAATCAAGCCATCTTTTTTTAACTTATCAAGTATCCTTCTGCAATTATCATTCTGGTAAAGCGCGCTTTCCCTAAACCAAATATCAAACTCGACACCCATCTGGGATAAAGTATTTTTAATATCTTCAATCATGATATCTATTGACGCCTTTTCAAGTTCTGCTAAATTTACATCAGTATTACCATCCAGGCTTACTAAAAAGGCATTTCCATTATCTGTAAAAATCTTGTCCGTAACTTTTTTTACCGTTTTTTTTGGATACCCGTCCTCGGGGTAATCTACATCCTTTCCAAAATTTTTTAAATAAATGCACCTAACACATTCTACAAATTTTTTTACCTGAGTCCCGTAATCATTAACATAATATTCCCTTTTTACATCATAGCCATTTGCCATGTAAAGGTTAGCCAGCACATCGCCCATAACGCCCCACCTTCCATGGCCTATATGAAGGCTGCCTGTTGGATTAGAGCTAACATATTCCAAATTAATGCTGAGGCTGTTTCCGGAATTGTTCTTCCCATAATCTTCTTTATCTTTTATTACCTCTTTTAGACTTGATAAAATAAAATTGTCTTTTAGGTTAAAATTAATAAAGCCAGGTTTTGCTATATTTACTTTTTCTGTCTCTTCCCATCCTTCAATTTCTTTTTTTATATCTTCTGCAATATCTAAAGGGCTCTTTCTTAAAGGCTTTGAAAGTACTAATGCTGCATTTGTAGAAAGGTCCCCAAATTTAGGATTATTAGGCTCTCCCAGCGTTATATTTTCTATAACCCTTCTCCTGTCTATCTTTGCAGGCAATGTTTTAATATAGCTTGCCAGCCTTTTATTTAATTTAGTTATTATCAATATATCCTCCCTGGAGCCGATGACCGGACTTGAACCGGTAACCTGCTCATTACGAATGAGCCGCTCTGCCAATTGAGCTACACCGGCAATTTATTCATTTTTTTCATGTCTTTTTTCTGGCCCTTCAATTATTTCAATTTCATCTAAGGGTACGGCCTTCTTTGTTTCAGTTTCAAGTTCAACAATTACGCTATTTTTTAGTGGATCATAATTACAGATTTTTCCATTGCCTACATTAGTCTTTACATTTGTCCCTATTTCAGGAACTTTTTGCATGAACTTTTTATAGTCCTCGTATTCATACTTTAGGCAGCACATCAATCTTCCACAAATTCCAGAAATTTTTAATGGGTTTAAGGGAAGGTTTTGGTCTTTTGCCATTTTTATTGAAATAGAATCAAAATCTTTTAAAAAACTCTTGCAGCAAAGCTTCCTTCCGCAGGGACCCAGACCCCCTATAATTTTTGCTTCATCCCTGACTCCAATTTGGCGGAGCTCTATTCTCATTTTAAAAGTTGCTGCCAATTCTTTTACCATTTCCCTAAAATCAACCCTTTTTTCAGAAGTAAAATAAAAAATCATCTTACTTTTATCAAAAAAAACGTGTACGTCAACAAGCTTCATGGGCAAATTATATTTATCTACAAGTTCTTCAAATTTTTTTATGCCCTCTTTTTCCTTATTTTTATTTATCTCATCTACCGACAGGTCATAATGCGTAGCTTTCCTTACCACCTTGCTCAAAGGATTGGAAATATCGCCTTCATCTATGTCCTGGGGAGGGGTTACGACTTCCCCTATCTCTAAAGAATCTTCAAGATGGCAAATTAATTTATCCCCAATATTCATTTTTATATTATTGCTGTCATAATAATGTATTCTTCCATTTTCCCTAAATATTATGCCAATACACAATCTCATGTTCTTTCACCTCTTAAAATAGCTGCAATACTGCATCTAATTTTATCCTTAATAGAGAAGTAATTATACCAAAAAACTTAAATCTTACCTAATTTATAAAGGTAAGAAAAATTATAAAGATTTTCAAATTAAATAATTTTTAACAGAAAAAAATAATGTTTTTAAAAAACCTGTTTAACCCTTAAAATATATATCAACCATAAAAATATAAAAGGAGGCCAAATGGCTGAAAACCAAAGACCCAGCGGACTTGCAATAGCTTCACTTGTTACAGGAATATTATCTATCTTATCACCTTTTGCAGGTTTTGCCTTAGGGATTGCAGGCATTGTCTGCGGCGCTATTGACATGAGCAGAATAAAGAAGGGCTTGTCCAGCGAAAAAGGTAAAGGCCTTGATATAGCAGGCATAATAACTGGCGCAGTTGGAATTGTAGTTCAAATTGTAATAATTATTGTAATTATAGTTGCCAGCTTTAAATATTTTACATAACTTCAATAAAGCAAAGCTTAACTTAATTATTTCCGCCTTGCCTTTTTTAGGGTAAGGCGGCTTCATTTTATTGCAACTATAAGATTTAGAAGCACATTATCCAAGGCTAATTCATGATTTATAGAAGAGTTTAGGTAGGCTCTGTTTTTTTCAATTATCTCAGATATTTTAAAAATCTTTTCAATATTTAGCCCTTTAATATTTCTTAAAGAAGAAAAATTGCCTTCCTCATTTAAAGCTTCCTTTTCCGCTCCCAGGCTAGCAGAGGCAATGTCTTCGGTCCAATCCAGCAGCCTGTCAAATGCTTTTCCTGTAACTTTCTTTTTTAGCCTGGCTATTTTTCTTTTTTGCCTATTTTTAAGCAATTTAATATAGCCTTCCGGCTCTTTATTTTTTTCCGCTTCTTTTATCTGGCCCGCCATACCCTTTTTTAAATCTTTTTCAAAGCCTGAAATAAAATTTTTAATACTTATGCTGGTATCAAGGGCTGCATCCTTTCTACCATCTAATATTTTTTTAATGCCATTATCTATAATCTGATCTAATTTTCTAAAATCTATTATTTTTTCAGTTTCATCCTCTAAAAAATCCCACCCGTATCCAGTACACCTTGAAACAATAGTTGGCAATAGCATTGATTTATCTTCTGCAAGCAACATAAAGATACAGTCTTTATCTGGCTCTTCTAGTGTTTTTAAAAGCTTATTTGCTCCGGCATCGTTTATAGTTTCAGCCTCCCTTATAATTATTATCTTTTTTCCTTCATTATAGGAGGAGCGGGAAGAAAACCTCTGGATATTCTCTATTATGGGAACGGTTAATATATTTCCTTCAGGCTCTGCAATAAATAAATTAGGATAAATTCCCTTGAGGGTATTTTTGCATACAACACATTTTCCACATCCCCCATTTTTGCAATTTATAAAAGCCGCAAAATTTAAAGCAAGCTTGTAAAGGAAACCGTGATTGTTTCCTGTAAAAAGGAAAGCGTGGGTTAAATTTCTGCTCCTGACATTTTCTTTTAATAGCTTTATTTGCAGATTGTTTTTCTTTTCATCTTTTAAAAAACTTAAATTATCTAATATCATCTATTTTTTAGCTTTTTTTCTACCTTTTCTTTTATAATTCTAAATATGTCATTAATATCCTTTTCCCCGTTTATAACGGTAAATCTTTCCGGGAAATCCCTGGCTAAATCCAGGTAGCCGTCAAATACCTTTTTCTTAAAACTTGCTTTTTCTCTTTCTATCCTGTCCGGGCCCAGCCCGCTTACCTTTTTTCTTTTCTCCCCCATGCCTGGCTTTACCGACAGAAGAAAGGTAATGTCTGGAACAAGATTTCCTGTAGCCCACAGGCTCATATCTAGTATTTTCTCTTTCCCAAGACCCCTTGCAATCCCCTGGTATGCCATAGTGGAATCAAAGAACCTGTCGCAAATTATTATTTTCCCTTCATTGATTGCGGGGACGATAACTTTTGATACAAGCTCTGTCCTGGAAGCTAAAAAAAGAAAAGTTTCTGCTTTTGGGCTTATCTCTACCCCTTTTGTGTTAAGCAGTATCTTTCTTATCTTTTTTCCAAGCCTGGTCCCGCCAGGCTCAATAGTAGAGACAACATCATACCCTTTGCCTGAAAGGTAATTATATAAAAGCTTTATCTGGGTTGTTTTGCCAGATCCGTCAAGACCTTCAAATGTAATAAATAAGCCCTTCAATTTTTAAAATTATAGATTATATTTCTAATATTTTAACATGTAAAAAGACTAAATTCATAAATTAACCAGTTTTTTGCTTGTTTTTCTTGAAAAGCTTAGCCTGGTACATAAATGCTTCAAGCCTGGTTTCAGTTGTGCCCTGCTCCAGCCCATCAAAAGCTAGGTTAAGCCATGGCACCTTGTATTTTTCCCTTATCCTTTTAGAAGTTGCAGTAACAATAGTTCCGGGCATGCAGGTAAAGGGCATTACATTTATAATGCCGTCACAGCCTTCCTCAATCCAGGTAACAGATTTTCCAACGCTTAATGCTGCTTCACCAAACCATTTTATAATATAAGGTTCTGCATTATCCCAGGTATGGTAAATATTGTGGTTCTCTTTTTTTAGGAAACCTTCCAGCGGCTTCTCTAATTTTTCCAAGTAATTGCTTACTATTTTGTAATTTATTCTATTTACTATAAAGAACCTTATAGACCTTAAATAATCAATAGCCATTCCAGGCAGGCTTTCGCTCTTTTTATATTTGTTTCCATTAAAACTAAAAGAGTTTAACATTTTATAAAATAGGTCACTGCTTTTAATGCGGTTATCCATTTTACTGGTGGCAGTGGTATGGCTAAACCATTCAGAAATATTTGGTATCTCAACCTGGCCTCCAAGCCTTTCAACATTGTTTATTATTTCATTATTGCTATAAGGATGGTTTCTTACATAAATTTCTCCCACTATCCCTATAAGGGGCTTATCCCTTTCATCTCTTACTTCTATATTTTCAAAGTTTTTTCTAGCATGCTTTAAAATTGAGAGGAGGTTTGGAAAAATATTTCCATATTCTTCTTCTTCTAAAACCCTGCATACATTGCCTAAATAGCCTTTATAAACCTTTTCTGCCTGGCCCTTATCTATCTCATAAGGCTTTACATGCCTTAACATCCTATAGAGGTTATCTATTGCAAAAACGCCTTGCAAGCCCCTTAAAAGCAGCCTATAGCCCCTAATCCCATTCATGTCATACTGTTTATAGAAATTTGCGCTTTCAGGCGCCCCCGGGGAAATCAATGGCACATCATCATAACCTAATTCCCCTATTATTATGTTCTGCAGCTTATTATATTGGCCAAACCTGCAGGGCCCATAAGTTAGCGGCATAAGGAATGCGCATTTTTTAGGGTCATTGTATTTTAGGACTTTTAATATATCTCCAGTTGTTATTATAAAGGGATAACATTCCTTGCCTAAAGTATGGCGCCTTCCAAGATCGAGGGTTTCATCATCAGAGTCCATAATTTCTGCCTTTATTCCCTCATGTTTAAAAGCAGAGCCAAGGGCATGGGCACTATCGCTCATGTAAGGTATATAAATAGTCCTTTGCTGTTCTTTTTTGAACACTGGATGTAAGCTTTTTACCCTGGCGGGCTCAAATTCTTTTTTACCCTTTATATTTCTCAAAGAATCTACAAAGGCCTCGCATCTTGTTACCACGCCTGCCCCGCCAGTATGTTCATCAATTTCAATTTTTAAAAATGGCTTATTCATTTCCCTTTCAAAATACTGGAGGATAAATGAATCCGGCCCGCATCCAAAATTTGTAAGATATGCCCCGTAAAGCCTCCTGTCCTTCTTTATTATTTCCGCTCCGCTCATTATCCTGTCCCCAAACTCCCAATAAAGGTTGGGCCATTCGCCTGATAAATCTACAGAATCAAGAGGCAAAAAGTCTAAAGGAATAACTTTCATCTTTGTTTCCCTTAACTTTTTGGGGATATCCATGCTTATACTTCTATCACAGCTATTATAGGAGCGGCTAACTACAACAATTGCTGATTCATCTTCCCCTAAGCTGTCAAGCACTTCCTTCCCTTTTTCCCTCAAAGACACATAAAATTTTTGTTGTGCCTTATAAGCTGCACCAGTAGCTTGTTTAATTTTTCCGCTGCCAAAGCCTAAGCCCTTCCCTAATTTTCTTAGCTGGTTTTCCTTGGCATAGCCTTCATAGCTAAAATTTATTATAGGGTCCAGGACTTTAACTCCATCCAGGTCTATTGCAGCTTTAACTATAGACGGTATGCCCTGCACAAATGGGCAGGGGTAGCTTCCTGTCCTATCTCCCTTTATTGCATTATTCTTTCCCGGCATATCCCTTATGGTTGGAAGGAAAAGGTAATCTATTCCCTTATCCAGCAAATTATGCACATGGCCCAGCATTGCCTTCATGGGAAAACAAGTCTCAGCAATTACAGACTGGAGGCCGCTTTGTACAATATTTTTATTGGTTTTATCTGATAAGACGACTTCGGCTCCAAGGGTGTCAAAAAATGCGCTCCAAAAAGGGTAGAATTCATAAGTTAGCATTGTATAAGGGATTCCGACCCTTTTAGCTTTTGGATTGCCTTTTAGCTCATAAGAGCCTAGAAGTATTTTTTCCCTCTCTTCAAAGTAATCAGGCATATTATTTTTCTTGGCTTTAGTTTTTTCATATTTTTCGCATCTCCCGCCATAAAAAAGCGGCTTTTCTCCTTCAATTGAAACCTTCTTTATATCACACCTGTTAGCACAACCCTTACATTCAAAAGAGCTCTGTGAATATTTTACCCCGGCGATTTTGCTAAATCCCCTGAAATTTGTTTTGCCCCTGTCATTTTTTAGGGCAACTATTGCAGTTCCTATTGCCCCTGTTACTTCATGGTGGGGAGGGACAATTATCTTCTTGTCCAGGTAATTTTCAAATGCAGCCACTACTGAGCTATTATATGCTACCGCGCCCTGGAAAAATATCTTATCCCCTATTTTTTTTCTTCCAACTACCCTGTTTATGTAATTCATTACAATTGAATAGGATAGGCCGGCTAATATATTTTTAACCTTAGCCCCTTTCTGGTAATGGGAGTAAACATTTGTTTCCATAAAAACAGTGCATCTTTCCCCAAGGTTTAAGGGGTTTCCAGCTTTTAATGCAATACCTGCAAAATCCTCAATTTCTATATCAAACCTTTCAGACTGTTCCTCTAAAAAAGAACCAGTTCCTGCCGCGCATACCTTGTTCATTTCAAAATCCACAACCACACCGCCTTCTAAGGATATAAATTTAGAATCCTGTCCCCCAATTTCAAAAATTGTATCTACAGACTTGTCAATATCAGCAGCTGCAGTTGCCTGGGCTGTAATTTCATTAATCACGCTATCAGCTCCAACAAAATCCCCTATAAGATACCTGCCGGATCCGGTTGTGCCCACTCCCCTAACGTTTAAATTAGGGCCTACCTTATCCCCTATTATCTTAATGCCCTTCCTTACAGCCTCAATTGGCCTGCCTGCAGTTCTAAGATAGCATTTTGCTATAAGCTTTCTATCCTTATCAATTGCCACCACATTGGTGCTAATTGAACCAACATCTATGCCTATATAAGCATCTACTTTTTTGCCATTAAAACTATATTCTTCATCCTTGTATTCGGGGAGTATTGACCTTTCTAAGCTAAGGGGCTTAAAAGTCTCTTTTTCATATTTGTAATTAGCAATATATTTTTCTATAGAATCTATTATCTTAACCTCATCAATTTTTTTATCCTTGCCTGCAATGCTAATTGCAGCACCCAATGCGCCCATGGAAGCATTATGTGCTGGTATTAGAAGTTCCTCCCCTAAAATATCTGAAAAAGCCTTTATCATCGCCTTATTGTATGAAACCCCCCCACAGAATATGATAGGGGGATTAAATTTTTTGCCTTTTACAATTCCTGATTTAAAGCTCCTGGCCATTGCATAGCATAATCCTAGAATTATATCTTCATCCTTTGCGGCTTCCTGCTGAAGGTGGATCATGTCAGATTTAGCAAATACGCTACATCTTCCAGCTATAGTCTCAGGGTTTTTTGACTTTAGGGCAAGCTTTACAAATTCTTCTATTGAAAGGCCAAACCTTGTTGCCTGCTGGTCTAAAAAAGAGCCAGTGCCCGCGGCACAAAGCTCATTCATGGCATAATCTCCAATAGCCAAGTCTATATACTTAGAATCCTGTCCGCCAATTTCAATAACGGTTTTAGCGTCCGGATAAAAGATTCTGGCTGAATTCATTAATGCTTCAATTTCATTTATAAACTTGCAGCCAATTGCTTCCGCAAAGCTTTTTCCGCTAATCCCTGTAAAAGATATTTCACAAAACTCTTCATTTTTGTATTTGCTTGCTATATCCTTTAAGTCTTTTGCCAGTACTTTTAATGGCTCCCCGTGATGCCTGGTGTAGGGAAGTACATCTATAATTTTCTTTTCACCATCAATAATCGCACGGTTCAAGCTGATAGAGCCGAGATCATAACCAATATATAGTTTCATTATTTCCCCTGGTGAAGTTTATAATAAAATGATATGTTATGCTAACAA
>JAGYOJ010000010.1 GCA_018399435.1 Actinomycetota bacterium
TATAACTGCAGGCTAAGTGCCTGCAACCATTATATCTTCTACCAGCATTGAAGGGCTTCCAATATAGCCTGAAGATGGAATAAACTTAAGATCGTCTGCAACTTTCTTTATGTTTTTGCATAAATCAAGGAAATTGGTTGCAATTGTAACTTCTTTTACAGGTTCTGAGATATCCCCGTTTTTTATAAGTATCCCCTTAGCGCCCACACTTATATCTCCGCTAATTGGGTTCACCCCTGAATGAAGGCCAATAATATCTACAACTAAAAACCCATTGCCGGCCTCTTTTATGATACTTTCAGCACTTTTAACCCCCGGGTTAATATAAAAATTGGATATACCTACCGATGGAGTGGACCTGTAAGATGCCCTGTCCCCATTGCCTGTAGATTTAGTATTATCTTTTCTTGCGGTATAAATATTATGAAGGAAAGTTTTTAATACCCCATCTTTTACAACTGCAGTCTTTCCCTTATATACTCCTTCTCCATCAAAAGGCGCTGTTGCCATGCCATTTTTTAATATTCCATTATCATAAATATCTATATTTGCAGTAAATATTTTCTCGCCCAATCTGCCTTTAAAAATAGACTTGCCCTTCTGCACCGATTCAGCAGTTAGCGCATTTGCCATGACCCCAAGCAGCTGGGCTGCTACTAATGGGTCAAGTATTAAATTCATTTTTTTAGACCTTATTTTTTTGCCTCCCAGCAAACTAACAGATCTCTCTGCCGCATTGGATGCTATATTATCTAAATTAATCTGGCCCAAATCCCTTCCAAAGCCAAAATAATCCCCGGTGGAGGTATCTTTTTTTTGCTTTGCTATTGCGCTAACATACATAAAGCAGGTTGAAGCCCTGTAGCTGTCTAAAAATCCATTGGAATTAAGCAATGCAATTTCTGTAATATTATCCTGGTACATGACATTATTTATGCCCTTAATTCTTTTATCTTTTTGGATAGTTAGCTTTTCCAGTTTTTTAGTTGCATTTGTCTTATCTTCAGGCTTGAATTTAAAATAATTCTTGCCAACAAGAAAATCATCATCTATTGATTTTTTACTATAAAGAAATTCTTTTTTTTCAGGCAATGCGTTTAGCTTTTCTCTTGAAGTAATTTTTGTATTTTCTATAGCGCTTTCTATGCAATTAAAAATGTTACTATCATCAAGAATGGAAGTATATGAATAGCCAATTGCCCTGTTTTTAAATACCCTTATGCCTATTCCTTTAGAATCAGATAATGAAAGTGAATCAATTTTTCCCTTAAATACTTCTATATCATTTTCTACCGAGCTAGATGCATAAACTTCATAATCATCTATATTCTTCTTTTCCAAGAATTTCGCTATACTTTTACATGTATTTAAAAGATTATTATCCTCCATTTACATCCTCCGTGCCTCCAACTGTCATTTTTGTTACCTTGATAGTAGGCTGGCCAACCTCATTGGCAATTGATTGCCCGTTTTTTCCGCAAAACCCCGGTGCAAAACCCAGGTCATTTCCAACTGCCTCAATTTTTTTAAGTACATTGGGCCCATTTCCTATTAAGGTAGCGCCCTTTATGGGATCACAAATTTTTCCGTTTTTAATAATATAGCCTTCGCTTACACCAAAAACAAAATCACCGGTAGCAGGGTCAACCTGGCCCCCTGCAAATTCCTTGGCATATATTCCCTTATCCACTGACCTTATAATATCAGTGGGATCCTGTTTTCCCTTTTTAATATAAGTATTGCTCATCCTGGGATAAGGCATATATCTATAAGACTGCCTTCTTCCATTTCCAGTCTGGGCTGAATCAAGTTTTTTAGAAGATTTTAAATCAAAAAGGTAATTTATGAGATACCCATCTTCAATTAAAATAGTCTCCCCGCTACTGCAAGCTTCATCATCAAATTTATATGATCCCCAATGTCCTTCAAGGCTTGGGTCATCTACTGCCGTAACCATATTTGATGCAACTTTTTTATTTAATTTCCCTTTAAAGACAGAGGCGTCCTTTATTATTGCATCAGCTTCCAAGCCATGGCCACAGGCTTCATGGAAAATTACGCCCCCAAAAGCAGGGCCGATTACTACCGGCATCTCTCCTGCAGGGGCATTTATTGCATCAAGCATTTTAACTGCTATTTTAGAAGCATCTATTGCTACTTCTTCTGGAGTTTTTTGGCTAAACATTTCATATCCATAGGTTTTTGCATATGATTTATAGCCTGTCCTTATTTCCCCTTTTTTAGCAGCAATTACATTTACTGTTAAAATTACTTTAGCTGATTTTTCATAAGAGGAATTCCCAAATGAATTAGCAATAAATATTTCTTGCTGCAGGTCCGATATATTTGAAGTAACCTGGATTATATTCTTATTAAAATTTCTTGCAGTATTGTCAACTTCTGCAAGTATACCTCTTTTTTCTTCTAGCTTAATATCTTCCGGCTTTTTGGCTATATTGGCATATCTTCTTTTTGTTGTTTCTATCCCTATATCTTTGCCTGAATTATTGCTTCCTATAAAGCTGCTTAATATATTGGCAGACTCAAGCAATTTTTCTTTATTTGCTGAATCAACATAACCATAAAATGTAGAATCTCCATCCCACAACCTTAAGCCGCATCCCAGGTCAAAACCGCTTGTGGAGCTTTCTATTTTTTTATCTTCTAGCCTTATGCTGTTATTTATCTTTTTTTGCAAATAAATCTCAGCAAAATCCCCGCCATTTTTAAGCAAGGTTGCAATAATCTTATTGGCTAAACTGCTTTCAATCATAAAACTTTTCTATCTATGACATTTCCTCTTCCGCTTTTTGGGCTGCTTTCTTGCCTTCATTTACAACTTCATCCAATTTCCCGCTTATAGTATCAGCCGCTTTTTTTGCTTTCTCTTTTCCCTTTTTAACAAATTCTTCGCCTTTTGTTTTCATCTCGGATACTTTTTTACTGCTTTTATCAACAAAATCCCTTGTTTTCCCTGCCGCTGTATCAAAGCCTTTTTTGCCCTTGTCTGCAAACTCTTCACTTTTTTCCCTTATGTCCTGCCTCATTTCTTTACCAGATTTGGGAGCATAAAGCATTCCGATTATAGCTCCGATAAAAAGGCCAGAAAACAAAGATATAATAATTGGCAAAGCATTATCTGAACTTTTCCTATTTTCCATTTTTCCTCCTCATGATTTATTTTTTAAAAGATTTATAGTATTAGAAAAAAAAGAGCTGTCGCCTTTTATTTTGTTAAACTTTTCTTTCACATTATTTATTTCTACAATTAACTTATCTGCCTTACCCTTTAGTTTAGATGCATTTTCCATTTCTTTATTTAAACTATTGCTGGCTTTCTCCAATTTATCCACTGCAGGCATAACTTTTTTATTTATTCTGGCAGAAAACCCTTTTAATTTTTTAAAAAGCTTAAAAGACGGTATACCTATAATTATTACTATTACTGCCAAACTCCCAACAAATATTATAGTTGTAATGCCTACAATTTCCAATGGACTCATATTTTTCCCCTTTTACTATATATTTTAATATCTTTTATTTAAAAAACAATGAATCTAATTTATAATAAACAAAATTAAAATATTAAGCGAGGATAAGTATACCATGAAGCAATTAAAAAGATTAAATTTAATATTTTTTATTTCTTTAGCTTTTATAATTTCATTTACTTTTTTATCATGTAGCCCGGCAGTGCAGCAACAGGAAATCCAATTAGATGAAGAAGAAACATCTGAGGCAGCAACAGAAACTTCCGGTGAAACAGAAGAAGAAGAGATAATAGATGTCATAGAAGAAAAAGTTGATTACGAAACAGCTCAAGTTGCTGCAGAACTTGAAGGCTTTATTCCAGGCTATTTATGCACAAATAAGGATAATTACATAGAAATTGAAATTACAAATAATTCAGATTTTACCTGGAAAAAAGACGGGCAAAACATGGTAAGAATTGGATACCATTACTATTATAAGGATGGCGGGACTGAAAGCTATGATAACCCTACAAGGTCTTCTTTGCCTATAAATGTAGAGCCCGGCGAAACGGTAACCGTGGATGTCTTGGTAAATAATATTGAAGAAGAGGGCAATTATATATTAAGGATAGACCCGGTACTTGAGGGGCATTTCTGGTTTTCAAGCAAAGGCGTAGAAATGATTGAGGGAGAAACCTATTTTGGCCCTTGCATTGATTAAAAGATCATATTAAGGCTAGTTCTTTTTAGGCTATTGGGCATGTTATTTCTTATAAGGAGGCTTGCTGCCAGGCTCTATTTTATTACTTTTCCTCTTAAGGCTATAATATCCGTGCGCCCCAAAATAATCCCTCTGCTGTGCATTTATCTGTGCAGATAACATTATGGGCGATGACATCTGGCAGATATAATTATAAGCACTGCTTGTAGCTGGTACCGGCACTCCTGCCTTTTGGGCTATATGTATAAATTCAGCCATTTTAGCAATATTTTTTAAAATATAGCCTTTAAAATTTTTGCCAATAATTAAATTTTCCAGACCAGGATTAGCCCCGTACGCGTCAGCTACCAGAGATAGCAATTTAGCCCTGATTATGCAGCCTGCCCTCCATATTTTAGCAATAGCAGCCATATCAAGTTCCCAATTATATTTTTTTTAAAGCCACAGACATTAATGCAAAGCCTTGTGCATAAGATGAAATTTTGGCAATATAGGCTGAAGCATGGGCAAGGTTTATAAAATCTTTTTTATCTAAAGCATTGCCAGCACTTTTTAATTTTAATTTTTTTGATATTTTTACCCTTATATCTTTATCTTGACTAGCAATTCTTGAAAATACTGCGGATGCTATAGTAGGAATTGGAACCAAAAGCTCAAGCCCGCTTTTGACAGCCCAAGTTCCTGTTTTCTTCATTTTGACAATATCAGCAATCCCATTAATTAAAAACCTCTATTATCTTTCTTTTTTAAGCCTTTAGAAGTTATCCCTAATAGATATGAAACAAGAGGCTCAGAAGGATTATTCCACTTTTCTAAAATATCTGCTATCTTTGCTACACTATACCCGAGCACATCCCTTAAAGCCCAAATGATTTCGCCAATAAGCTGCATCTCTGCATATTCTATACCATTGTGGGCCATCTTAACAAAATGCCCTGCACCGCCAGCTCCGATATATGATACGCAGGAAAGCCCGTCTTCTGCCCTGGCAGATATTTTTTTTAACATCTCTTCTATCAGCAGCTATGCTTCCTTTTGCCCACCAGCCATCATTGAAGGCCACAGCAATGCTCCCTTCTCTCCTCCTGAAATTCCTAAGCCTATAAAATATATTCCCTTATCCTTTAAATAACTGTTTCTCCTGTTGGTATGCTTAAAATAAGAATTTCCCCCATCAATTATGATATCTCCCTTTTCAAGCAGGGGGATTAATTTTCTTAAAATTAAATCAACTGCCTTTCCTGCTGGAACCAAAAGCATTATCTTCCGTGGCTTTTTAAGTGAAGAGATTAATTCCTTAAATGAGTAAGAGGGGGTAATATTTTTGCCTTTTGCCTTGCCTTTTATAAATTTTTGTGTTTTTTCTTTTTCCTTGTCGTAAACCGTAACAGAGTAACCCTTGGATTCAATATTTAAAGCAAGATTTTGCCCCATAATGCCTATTCCAATCAAACCCAGATTAGTGACCATTAAGATCTCCGAATATTAAATGTTTATATTACTTAGGCAAATTAGGCTTAAGGGCAAGCAAAGAATTTTCTACAAAAAGCTTTCCGCAAACCTTGTATTTATTAAGCTTAGAGCAAAACATTATATCTTCGCCTAATCCAACTCCCCTAAGCGATCTGGCGCTTACAGATTTTTCTAAAGCTTTATTAATATTTTTTTCAGTTAAAAATGAATTTAATACTATTTTGCAGGTGTCAGTAAAATCAATATTTAAGCCTTTGGTTAAAAGCTTTTTTATAACCAGCCCAGCAACAAATACATCGTCAAAAGCTATCTTCCCTGCCTCGCCCGAACAAATCAAAAGCAGATTATGGTTATTTTTTTTAGCCCTGTTTAACATACAATTTATTGTATAGTCCAGGTTAAGTAAGGATAATGCATAAGCAGCAATAGAATTTTTTGCCTTAAATAAGGATACAGTGCCATTTGTAGTTTTTATAATAGCAGTTTTATCTTTTATATTATCCAGTCTAGAAAGCTCCAGTGGTGAATTGCCATAGTCAAAACCTTTGGGGGGATGCCCGCCTTCCTCTCCACATAAGATATAGCTTTTATTCCTTTTTTTTAGCTTTAAGGCATTGTCTTTAGAATCAGCTACAAATATTTTATCTATGCCTTTTGCAAGCAAGGTAGTGATAGTAGATGTAGCCCTTATAACATCAATTACACCACAAACCGAATCTTTAATCCTGACGTTTAAGGTTTCCTCGCCTATCTCATTGCTTAACAAGACGTCTAATATCATCTTATTTCCATTCAAATTTTTTCCCTGTCAGAACCTCATATGCATTTATATATCTTTGCGTGGTTTTTTCTATAACATCTTCTGGAAGCTCTGGAGGCTCAGAATTCCTATCCCAGTCCGTGCTTAAAAGATAATCCCTTACAAATTGCTTATCAAAACTCTTCTGGGATTTCCCTGGCGCATACTCATCCAGTGGCCAGAACCTGGAGGAATCCGGGGTTAGCACCTCATCAACCAGTATGGTTTTATTTCCAACCAGGCCAAATTCAAATTTAGTGTCAGCAATTATTATGCCCTTTTTTAAGGCATAATCTGCAGCTTTTTTATATAGCTGAAGGCTCTTTTCCTTTAAGTAATCTACAACTTTTGCCCCAAATATTTTTTTTGCCTTATTTATAGTTATGGAAACATCATGCCCTGATATTTCCTTTGTTGTAGGCGTAAAAATTGGTTCAGGCAGCTTATCGCATAATTGCAGGTTTGGAGGCAGCTTTAGGTCTCCTATCATTCCTGTCTTTTTATAATCTTCCCAGCCAGAACCAGTGATATAGCCCCTTACGACACATTCTATTGGAAATATTTTAGCCCTTTTTACGATAACAGACCTTCCCTTCAGGCTATCCCTGTGTTTTTTTAAATATTTTGGAAACTTATTAATATCAGTCTCTATTAAATGGTTATCTATTATATCTTCTAACATATTAAACCAGAATATTGAAATCTGGTTTAATATAATGCCTTTTAAAGGAATTAAAGATGGAAGAATGTAATCAAAAGCTGAAATTCTATCAGTAGTTACAATTAGAATCTCATTATTATTTGAAAACATTTCCCGAACTTTGCCGCTCTTTATTTTTTCCATTCCTTCAATCTCTACATTGCTTATAACTTTCATAGTATTTCTCCCTCTAACTTAGATACATAAAAATCCTTATTATTTTCTCATTTTTCTAATTATATTCAAATAAAAAATAATTAGCTCCCTAGATGCATTTTTAAGAAGCTGCCTTGAATTCTTAATAGCCTCATCAAGGCTCATTGGCCTGTTAATTATTGAAAAATTTCCGCTGAAAAGCTTTGAGTATTTTTTTTCAATTTCTGTCCTCTGCCCAAAAACCGAGCCATTGATAGTAATTACAGGAATATCATATTTAGAAGCTACTTTAGCCACGCCATAAGCGCTTTTGCCATAATATGTTTGCTTATCCATGGAGCCTTCGCCAGAAATAACTAAATTGCAGTCCTTTATTTTTTTTTCTAATGATACTGCCTCTATTACTATGTCAACACCCGGGCGCAATTCTGCTTCAAGAAAAGCCGCAAGCCCTGCACCAAGCCCTCCAGCGGCTCCCGCCCCTTTAATATTTCCTATATCTTTTCCTAAATCTTTTTTTATAACTTTTGCTATATTTCTCAAACCCCTGTCAAGCTCTTCTACCATTTTCTGGTCTGCCCCTTTCTGAGGGCTATAAACATAAGCTGCGCCCCTTTTGCCCCATAAGGGATTATCTACATCGCATGCAACATCAAATTCAACTTCCCCTACCCTTGGATGGATATTTTTTGTATCTATTTTTTTAACTTCTTTCATCTGCTTTCCGCCCAAGCCAAGCTCTTTATTTCCTTTGCCATAAAACTTAATTCCTAAAGCCTGGGCCATTCCCATGCCTGCATCAGTTGTGGCGCTGCCTCCTATCCCTATAATAATTTTTTTGCAGCCCATATCTAAAGCTTTTTCTATAAGCTGGCCGGTTCCATAAGTAGTAGTCTCTTTTGGGTTCCTCTTATCCTTTGGGACAAGCCAGACCCCTGAAGCTGCAGCCATCTCAATTACTGCAATATTCCCCTTTATAATGCCAAAACTTGCTTCAACGGGCTCCCCTAAAGGACCTTTAACTTCCACCTTTACAAGCTTTCCATTCTGGCTTTCAACCAGTGTATTTACCGTGCCTTCTCCTCCATCAGCAACCGGCACGGTTACTACGTCTATTCTGCTGTCTACCTCTTTTATGGTTTCAGCTATAGTATTGCAGACCTCTAAAGCAGAAAGGCTCCCTTTATATTTGTCGCAGGCAACCACTATTTTTAAACCCATGTCATCCCTTTGGTAAAAATATTTTTAATGCGCTCTTAGCAGGCTTTACCTCTATAGGCAAACTGCTTAAAACATCTCCGTCCAGTTGTATCTTAAGATTGTCCTTAATGCCTTCTTTTTTATCTTTGATATTAATTTTTACCCTATTATTTGTCTGGAAGTAAATAACATCATCAAAATCTATATGCCGGGTAGTAAAAATTCCTATAACATTACGAAGAAAACTAAACTTATTGCTATTTCTAAAAATGCAAACATCTAAAAACCCGTCTTCCGTAGAAGCATGCGGGGTTATCTTTGCGAGAGGGTTTCCGTAAGATTTTACATTATTTATTATGCAAAAATAGCCTTCATATTTTTCAAATTTACCCAATTTAATTACAACTTTAACCGGCTTATGCAAAAGAAATGCCCTTATTCCATAAAGTATATAAGCTATTATCTTTAGCTTTCTTTTTACCATTAAATTAATTTCAGATAATGCTTTTACGTCAAATCCATATGAGCACATCATCAAAAAATATTGCTTATCATTTATTAAACCCAAATCTATGGTTTTTAAATTCTCTTTTTTAAATAATCTTATTGCTTTCTTAACTGATAAGGGAATTCCCTTTTCCCGGGCAAAAGCATTTGTAGTCCCATGAGGTATTATACCCAAAGGTATGTCTTTATAAGCTAGCGCATTGACAGCTTCATTTATAATGCCGTCCCCGCCCATAGCAGTTACAAAATCTATGCCATTGCTGTTTAATATCTCGGGTATCCTATCTTTTGCCTCTCCCACTACAGATGTCTTTAAAGTTTCAGCTGATATATTTGATTTGGACAAATTTTTTATAGTGTTTTCTACTGCCCTCTCACTTATATTCCCGGTTAAAGTATTATATACTAGAAGAGTTTTCATCATTTTAATTTACCACTGCATCTTTTAAAGCTCTCGGACAAATACAATCCCTCTTGCCTACAACCCTGGGTATAGATTTAAATAAAAGATCCCTTAATTTATCCAAATTTTTTGAAAATATTTTTATAATTTCTTCACTGCTCACAGGCTTTATATCAGAGTTTTCCTCAAGCCCAACATCATAATCTGTAATCAATGAAATATTAACATAACAAATTTCAAGCTCTCTTGCCAAAATGCTTTCCGGATACTGGGTCATGTTTATTACTTCCCAGCCCATGGATGAAAACCACCTGCTTTCAGCCTTTGTGCTAAACCTTGGGCCCTGTATAACCACGACAGTCCCCCTGTCATGGTAATCTATTTTTAGCTCTTCTGCTGACTGGCATACTATTTCCCTCATCCTTGCACAATAAGGCTCTGCAGCTGCTATATGTATGGTTTTTGGGCCATCATAGAAGGTATCAGGCCTTCCTTTTGTCCTATCTACAAACTGGTCACAAATAACAAAATCGCCCGGCTTTATACCCGGCTGGAGGCTTCCTGAAGCGCAAGGGCCAAATATGTGTTCAACCCCTAATTGCTTCATTGCATGAACATTTGCCCTGAAATTTATTTTATGGGGAGGCAGATTATGGCCTTTCCCATGTCTGGGCATAAATGCTACGTCTACTCCATCAACATCTCCTATCATTACTTTATCTGAAGGTTTGCCGTAAGGGGTTTTAATATCTAATTCTTCCTTTATTTTTAAAAATGAATAAAAACCTGATCCCCCAAAAACTCCAACCTTAGCCTTGCTTGTTTTTGCCATTTTCTTCCCTTCTATAAAAAATTATTTATAAAATTCTTCTTCTTTTACCAGTTCCATTAATGATTTTTTAGGCCTGGCCCCAAACTGCTTAATAATATCGCAGGCCACAATGCTCCCAATTTTTCCGCAAGTTTCCAGGCCATAACCATTCACAAAGCCATGCAAAAAACCTGCAGCATACAGGTCACCAGCTCCTGTAGTATCAATCACGCAGTCCGCTGTTTTGGGCTTAATATTTACCGCCCTTCCTTCACTTACTATAATCGAGCCTTTCTCTGACCTTGTTATAACAGAAACCAGGTCCAGGCTTTTACATTTATTTATTGCCTCGCTTAAATCTTCAGTTTCAAATAATGCTTTAATCTCATCTTCATTTGCAAACACTATATCTAAATCATTATTAATTAAACTAATAAAATCAACCCTGTGGCAATCCACGCAAAATTTATCAGACAGGCTTAAGGCAGTCTTTCCATTTGCCCTTTTAGCTATCTCAATTGCCTTAAGGAATGCCTCTTTTGCTTCTTTGCTATCCCAGAGATAGCCTTCAAGATATATTATCTTGGCTTTTGAAATAAGGTCAGAATCTATATCTTCTTTTCGGAGCGTGCCTGCAATGCCCAGGCAAGTATTCATGGTCCTCTGGGCATCAGGGGTAACTAAAACTACACAATGCGCCGTAGAAGGCCCATCCTTTGATTTTTTAGTATTAAATGTAACTCCTATCCTTTTTAAGCTTTCCTCAAATGCATGGCCCTGCTCATCTTCTTTTACCTTGCCAATAAAAGCAACTTTGCTCCCAAGGGAAGCAAGGCCTGCTATAGTATTGGCAACTGAGCCTCCTGAGTTTTTTTCTACAATCTCAATAGCTTTACATATTTTTTTAGATTCGATCTCATCAACTAGCTTCATTGATCCTTTTTGAAGCTTGTGAATCTCTATGAATTCTTCTTTAACATTTGCAAGCATATCAACTATTGCATTACCTATGCCAACAACATCATATGTTTTTTTGGCCATAACAACTCCATAAAAATTAAATCACTGAACAATATATAATATATCAAATTATGGTTTAAGTTAAAATTATTAAAAGTATTATTTGCTGCAAAGAAAAGCTTGCAATGATTATAGTGGTTTAGCCTTTAGTTTTTCTATACTTCTACATGAACCGCAATCTATTTTCCCTATAATTTCAACTCTTCATAAATAAAATGTATTAAATTATAATTATTTAAAAGCACTTATAGAAAGGAAGAAAATGCTTGAAACTTTAAACATTAAAACTAAAAGAAGAATACAGATGATAGATATTACTGGAGACATTAGCAAAATAGTTTCTGATAATAATGTCAAGAGTGGAATTTCAGTAGTATATGTTCCCCATACTACAGCAGCAATTACAATAAATGAGAGTGCAGACCCTTCAGTAAAAGATGATATAATAACTAAATTAAAAGAGTTAGTTCCAGAAAGCGGCAAATATACTCATCTGGAGGGTAATTCAGATTCCCATATAAAAACTTCTATCTTTGGTGCTAGTGAACAAATTATAATAGAAGGCGGCAAGCTGGTGCTGGGGACATGGCAAAATATATACTTCTGTGAATTTGACGGCCCTAGAAATAGAAAAGCCTATGTAAAGTTAATAAAGCAATAATATGACCTTATTTAATCAAGCTGAAAAAAAAGAATATGATAGCAATGCCCCTTTAGCTGACAGGATGAGGCCTAAAAATTTAGATGAGTTTGTAGGCCAAAAACATCTTGTTGGAAATAATAAGATTCTAAGGAGAATAATTGAAGAAGATAAAATTTATTCCATCATTTTCTGGGGCCCCCCAGGATCAGGAAAAACTACTCTTGCAAAAATCATAGCAAATAGCCCCTCCTATGAATTCATCCAGTTTTCTGCAGTTACATCAGGGATTAAGCAAATAAGGGATGTTATGCAAGCAGCCCAGAGCCAGGCAGGCGAGGGCAAAAAAACAATACTTTTTATAGATGAAATCCACAGGTTTAATAAAGCGCAGCAGGATGCTTTTCTCCCTTTTGTTGAAAAGGGCATCATAATACTTATAGGGGCCACTACTGAAAACCCTTCATTTGAAGTAAATTCTGCCCTTCTTTCAAGGTGTAAGGTATATATATTAGAAAAGCTTAAGCCTGAAGAAATTAAGGTACTTCTTAAGAGGTCATTAAAAGATAAGAAAAGGGGCCTGGGAAAATATGATATAAACATAGGCAATGACACTATTGATTTTATAAGCAATTTCTCTGACGGAGATTCAAGAGTAGCATATAATATTTTAGAGCTTGCCTTTAACTCCATATCCAAAAAAGAAGGGCAAAAGATAAATATAGGTATTTCATTAATTGAAAATGTTATACAAAAGAAAGCTTTGCTTTATGACAAGCAGGGCGAAGAGCATTTTAACCTTATCTCAGCCCTCCATAAATCCCTCAGGGGAAGCGACCCTGATGCTGCAGTATACTGGACTGTAAGGATGCTTGAAAGCGGAGAAGATCCTTTATACATATTAAGGAGGATGACGGTTTGCGCATCAGAAGATATAGGCCTTGCGGACCCTGAAGCCCTAAAGCTAGTTATTGCAGCTAAAGACAGTTTTGAATTTTTAGGCCCTCCAGAAGGCTACCAGGCCATTATTGAGGCGGCATTATACCTTGCCCTTGCCCCTAAAAGCAACTCTGTCTATATGAGCCTAAATAATGCTAAAAAAGATGTTCATGAATACACAAACCAGCCTGTCCCCTATCATATAAGGAATGCCCCTACAAAACTAATGAAGGATTCTGGCTATGGAAAAGGATATAAATATCCCCATAATTTTAAAAATGCTATAGTAAGGCAGCATTACCTGCCAGAAAAGCTTATCGGAAGAAAATATTATAATCCAAACCAGAGGGGTTTTGAGAAAACGCTAAAAAACAGGCTGGATGCGATAAAAAAGCTAAAGGAAGAAGATTTAAATGATTGAAAATATTATATTAATACTTATATCAGTGGCAATTGCACTCATTCTTGCAACCTTAATTATTATCTTAAGCATTATTCTTCCCAATGAAAGAAAAAAGCCTAAAAAAGTTGAAGAAATACTGGATATTGCTCCGCATAGGGACTGTGGCGCATGCAGTTACCCAAACTGTGAAGCATATGCAAAAGCTATTTCAGAAGATCCTTCAATAATTAAAAAACATAAATGCCCGTTTATGTTTAAAGACAGCAAAAAAATAGATGAACTAGAAAAGATTTTAGATTATAAGATAAAAAATACTAAATCTAATTAATATAATCCTTTTAATAGCCGGGAAATAGATTTATATTTGCCATTACATGGGTTAATTATTTTAATTTTTATTGATTTTCTTTTTTAATCTTTTCAGCCGCTTCTTTAAAGAACTGTTCAGCAAAAGAAGTGGGATAAGTCCTCTGTTTAAAAGATTTTGTTTCCAAAGTTTTTAAAAACCCTTTAAAGTCATCAAAATACGAGCCATATATATGGTAACTGTCAGCCATGTCAACATACCTTCCAACTTTTACGCTTTTGCCGATTTTTTTAGATACTTCTTCAGCAATCTTTCTCTGCAGGTCAGTTAAGGCAAATATATTCATAAATGCAGCTTTAAATGCATCCCTTGACCGCCAATGGGTATTCATGTTTAAAAATAGCCCTTCTTTGGGATCTTCTAATATCCTTAACCAAATCCTCTGCAGGCATGGCGGCTCATGGTGCCTGGAATCGATCTCTGGAACCCATGTTATTGCTTGAGACCTTCTGGTATAAAAACATTCGGCAAGGCTGTCAATCGCAGCATTAATCTGGTTAATATTTTTGCCATTTGTAGGATAATTAAAAAGCCTGTCATGGTAACTATATGACCATCCATGCCCACCTATCCAGCTATCGTGTATGCCAAGCACAACTTCTTGCCTGTAAACTTCTAATTCATCTAAGCCAGTAGGAAGCGCGCGGTGTATCCTTGGCTCTTTAAATGGCTTGTTTATAACCATAACCATTGTCGCATCCCTGCTGGGGGGATCCTTTGGCCGGTCATATTGTGTTTTTATTGCTATGCCTTTTTCCCAGGCCTCAACCAAAGATCTTTCCCATACTTCAGGTAAAGTAATCCCTTCAACCCTTAATACCGGTATATTGGCGCTACTAAAAGTTATATCTCTATCTTTTTTTTCTACCATCTGTTCCCCTCAAATTAAAAATATAATAAAAAAAGTTTTTTCCTTTAGTAACAATTATAAATGGCTTGCTTAAAAAAACTAAGCATTTTTTTCTTTTTTTTTAAAAATTCTTAAAATGTAATTACATCTTAAGAAAAACCAATGCTTAGGCTATCAAAAAACCCCTTACATAAATTTTTTGCTGCATTAAAATTCAAAACTTTTAAAAATTAAAAGTAATTATTTATTTGCCCAAAGTATTAAATTGCTTTCTTTTTTCTTTTTACAAACTTTATTACTACAAGAGCAATAATTAATATTAAAATACAAGCAGCAATGACCGGGACAACCACCGAAAGTATGGAAACTGTTGTAGAGGTTACATCCTCTGCAATGCTCACTGGAATATTGGCAGTTCCGCCAGTAGTAACAGTAACAGCTGGGCGGATTGCCAATGATTTTACTGCGCTTACACTTCCAGCAACCAGCAAACCAGCTACTAATGCCAGAATCGGATTTATAAAGGCAATGTTGGATGCGCTAGCCGCAAAAACAATTGCCCCTGCAGTGGGCCTTACAAAACTCTGCACTATATCATTGATATGGTTTACCTCCGGAATTTTATCAGCCAATATTTCAATTATTGAGAGAAATATCAATATGCCAATTACCCACCATGAAGCCATTGCATCCCAAGGTGGACTAAGTTTTATTAAATCAGTATATTTTGCTAGCAGTGAGACTACTAGCAATGGAATATATGCATTTAAGCCCGCGCTTGCTGAAAGCCCAAAAGCCGAAAAGATGTTAAAAATTTCCATATTTCTTTTTAGCCCATTCTTTTATTTAACTAAATTTTATCACTTCGTAAAGATTATGTAATATTAAAATTCAGGTTCTTAATTTTAAAAATTATCTAAACATCTGCAGGTTCTTATTTCTGGTAAATTTTGTAATAAATAAATATGGTATTTTAAAAGAGTTTTTGCATATCTTTTGGCTGATTTTGCAATGCATGCCTATTGTTTATTAAAATTAATTAGCAGGAAAACCTTAGCTGTATAAAGTTTCCTGCTAATTAATGCATAAGCTATTTTTTATCTTTTCTAAAGCAAATAAACCAATCAAGGCAATACTTGTCTTTTTCTTTGGTTTCCATGCGCTCTTTTGCAGTTCCACAAGAACCTGGAGGAGGTATAATACAATCATCTCCAGGCCTCCAGTCAGCAGGCGTTGCAACATTGTCTTTATCTGCTTTTTGAAGAGCTATTATAAGCCTTTTAATTTCATCAAAATTTCTCCCAGTTGAAGAAGGATAGTATAGAATTGCCCTTATTATCCCTTTTGGGTCAATAATAAATACAGCCCTTACTGCTTGGGTAGCCGACTGGTTTGGATGTATCATGCCAAATTTTTTTGCTACATCCATTTTAATATCTTCAATTAATGGAAAAGTTACTTCTACATTCTTATAATCTTTCCACTCAATTTTTTCCTGGATAGTCCTGAGCCATGCGATATGGGCATAAAGTGAGTCTATTGAGAGACCTATAAGTTCTGTATTTAATTCTTTAAACTCATCCATCATTGAGCCAAAGGTTATAAATTCAGTAGTGCAAACAGGCGTAAAGTCTGCTGGGTGGCTAAAAAGAATCACCCACTTTCCCTTATAGTCTTTAGGAAAATTAATCTCTCCCTGGGTAGTTACAGCCTTAAATGATGGTGCAGGGTCTCCTATAAGTGGCATTTTGTTTTCTTCTTTTTTTTCTGTTTCTTCCATTTTTCCTCCCGTTTTAATTATGATATTATAATATAAATTGGCTGAAAGCTCA
>JAGYOJ010000100.1 GCA_018399435.1 Actinomycetota bacterium
TAAGGGAAAACAATTTTATTGTATCAAGCACTAATATAAGGAAATATTATAGGGAAGGAAATATAGAAAAGATCAAATTATTATTGGGGAGAAAGCCTTTTCTAAAAGGCAGGGTAATAGAAGGCAATAAAAGGGGAAAAATTTTAGGTTTTCCTACTGCTAATTTAGATATTCCTACTAGATATATAACGCCTAAAGACGGCGTATATATAGGAGAAACAAGGATAGGTGATAATAGCTTTAGATTCCCTTCATTGATAAATATTGGTAATAACCCTACTTTCAGGGGAAATAAAAAATGGGTTGAGGTTTATATTTTAAATTTTAACAAAAACATATATGGTGTTAAAATATATGTATATTTTAATAAAAGAATAAGAAATGAGATTTGTTTTAGCAGTAAAGAAGATTTAATTAAGCAAATGAAAAATGATGTAAATATAGCAAAAAAATACTTTAATTTAGAATAGGAAATCTGTTTTTAATTGTAATTATACCTCTATTATGGTAAATTAATGTGCGATAAAAATTTAAAAGGAGATGTAAAAGTTGACACTTACAAGAGATGAGAAGATGGAAATTATAGAAAAGTATAAAATTAATGATGATGATACTGGTTCATCTGATGTTCAAGTAGCCTTGCTTACAGAAAAAATAAATAGAGTAAATGAACATTTAAAGAGCAATAAAAAAGATCACCATTCAAGGAGAGGTTTAGTAAAAATGGTCGGCAAAAGAAAGAGGCTGCTGGGTTATTTGCAGGAAAATGAAATGGACAGGTATAAAAGTTTAATAAAAAAATTAGGTTTAAGAAAATAAAAGGAGCGGATTTTAGTTGAATAATAATAGCTTTATAGAAGAAGAAAAGTGTGAGATTAATATTGGTGGCAAGAATATAATTTTTTCCACTAATAAGATGGCCAAGCAGGCAAATGGCTCTGTATTGGTAAAATGTGGTGGCAATGGTGTTTTAGTTACCGCAGTAATGAGTGATGAAGCGCGGGAAGGTTTAGATTTCTTTCCGTTGACAGTTGATGTAGAAGAAAGAATGTATGCAGCCGGGAAAATACCAGGCGGGTTTTACCGCAGGGAAGGTAAGTCTTCAGAAAAGGCAATTTTAATTTCAAGATTAACCGATAGGCCAATAAGGCCACTTTTTGACAAAAACATGAGGAATGAAATACAGGTTATAGCAACAGTTTTATCAGTTGATCAGGTTAATCCTTATGATATTCTTGTAATGAATGGGGCATCAATGGCTTTATACATTTCTGATATTCCTTTTAGCGAGCCAATTGGGGCTGTAAGGATTGGAAGAGTTGATAATGAGTGGATTATTAATCCTGTTTATGACGAGCTGGAAGAAAGCGATATTGATATAATAGTTGCAGGCACAGAAAATGCAATACTTATGGTTGAGGCTGGTGCTAAGGAAGTTGATGAAGAAATTGTATTGCAAGCAATTGAAAAAGCCCATGAAGAAATAAAGAAAATAATTAAGCTTCAACATGAGTTCAGGGAAAAGATTGGAAAAGAAAAAAAAGAAGTTGCAACACAGGAAATAAACCAGGAAATAAAAGATAAGGTAAGAGAATTATCTTATGATAAAATTAAGTCTTTATTGGATAAGGTAGTAGAATATGCACAAGACGAACAAAGAGAACAATTATTAGATAATACTAAAAAAGGTTTCCTGCAGGATGAATTAAAGGTTTTAAAAAGTGAAATTATAGAAAAGCTTGAAGAAGATTATCCGGATAAAAAAGAAAGCATAGCTAATAGTTTAAAAGAAATTGAAAAAGAATTAGTCAGGGAAAACATTATTGGCAAAAGTATCCGCCCTGACGGTAGGGGGCCTACCGATATTAGAAGAATTTCATGTGAAGTTGGGTTATTTCCTGAAACGCATGGCTCTGGCTTGTTTACCAGGGGCAAAACACAAGCATTAACTATCCTTGCCCTGGGTTCTATCAGGGAGGCTCAAAGGATTGATAGCCTTGGAGTGGAAGAATTTAAAAGATATATGCACCATTACAATTTTCCACCATTTAGCACTGGTGAAACCTGGTTTTTAAGGGCACCTAAAAGAAGGGAAATAGGCCATGGTGCTTTAGCAGAAAGGGCATTAAAACCAATGGTTCCGCCAGAAGAGGATTTTCCATATTCCTTAAGGCTGGTATCTGAAATTTTGGAATCAAATGGCTCTACATCAATGGCTAGCGTATGCGGCTCAACATTAGCCTTAATGGATGCAGGCGTTCCCATCTCAAGCCCTGTTTCAGGCATAGCCATGGGATTAATAAAAAGTGATGAAGATGTTGTTGTATTATCTGATATCCAGGGTATAGAAGATTTCTATGGAGATATGGATTTCAAGGTTGCTGGAAGCAAAAATGGAATAACTGCACTTCAAATGGATATAAAAATAAAGGGAATAAATATTGATATTTTAAGGAAAGCCCTAACCCAGGCTAAGGAGGGCAGACTTTATATTTTAGATAAAATGTTAGAAGTTTTACCAAGCCCACGTGAAAAACTTGCAACCAGTGCGCCTAAAATTACTTCATTTAAAATCCCCAAGGATAAAATAGGTGAGGTAATAGGTCCCGGCGGAAAGAATATAAAGATGGTTAAAGAAGAATTTGATCTTGATGAAATTGAAATAACTGATTCTGATGGTGGCGGTTTGGTATCTATTGTTGCTGCTGACCAGGAAAATATTGAAAATGCTAAAGAAAAGATAAAGTCTATGCTTAAAGGTATAGAAGATATTGAAGAGGGAGAAGAATTTCTTGGAACTGTAGTAGGCATTACTAATTACGGTGCTTTTATAAACTTGGTACCAAATATCGATGGCTTATTGCATATTTCAAAAGTAGCAGATAAAAGGATAAAGAGTGTAGAAGATTACCTTAATATTGGTGATAAAATATCAGTTAGGGTTACAAAGATAGATAGAAAAACTAAGAAAATTGGCTTAGAAAGAGCAGATATTTAATTCCAGGCAGTTTTAAGTAGAGGTTTAGCTAAAATATTGAAGTATGGTAAGTATGAGATAACAGAATTAGAAAACGGGTTGAAGGTAATTAGTGAATACATTCCTCATTTCCGTTCTATTTCTTTAGGTTTTTGGATTTCTGTAGGCTCAAGAAATGAGGAAAAAGATAATAATGGCATAACACATTTAATAGAACACTTATTATTTAAAGGAACAAAGAATAGGACATACAAAGATATAGCAATAACATTTGATTCTATGGGTGCTGAATACAATGCTTTTACTGATAAGGAAAATACTTGTGTTTATGCTGATTTTATAGATACACATTTGGAAAAATGCTCTGATATTCTTTTTGATATTATCTCTCACCCATCATTTTTACCGGACAATATAATGATGGAGAAAAAAATAGTAAATGAAGAGATAAAAATGTCAGAAGACAATCCAGCTGAAAATATTTTTAATTATTTTTATAAAGAAATTTTTGATGGCCACCCCTTAAGTTTGCCTATATTGGGAGACAAACACTCTCTTAAAAGAATAAATAAAAAGAAGATATGGGATTATTATAAAGATAATTTTAATTTTAAAAATATAGTTATTTCTGCTGCCGGTAATATAAAACATAAAAATTTAATTGAAATAATTAATAAGAATTTAGAAAAAATAGTAAATATTAATGAAGGAAAAGAAAATAATATAGTAAAAGAAAAACCTAAAAGCAGAAGGATAAAAAAAAGTTTTTCAAATCATACAAAAGCCACGCATCTTTGCTATGGGAATCTTGGCTGTAGCAGGACCAGTGAAGATAAATACCCATTGGCAATATTTACAAATATTTTTGGCGGCTCTATGAGCAGCAGGCTATTCCAGAAGATAAGGGAAGAAAAGGGCTTAAGTTATTCATTGTATTCTATAAGTCCGCATTATGCAGATACGGGGATAGTCCTAACTTATGCTGCTACATCACATCAAAATTTAGATCAGGTAATAGATCTTATAAATAAAGAAATAGTTAATATAAAAAAAAGTGCCTTAAAAGAATCAGAGATAAAGAGGGCAAAGGAAAATATAAAAGGAAATATTGTTTTAAATGTTGAGGATATAAGCTCAAGAATGTTTAGGCTTGGAAAGTCTTTGCTTATGGATAAAAAGGTTTTGACTATTGATACGATATTGAAGAAAATAGATAGTGTTGAAAGTAAAAAAATAAATGAAATGGCTTATAAATATTTTGAGCCAGAAAATATGAGCTTAGTAATATTAGGTACTAAAAAGTAGGAGGTTTTTATGCGCATTGCTGTTTTTGGAATTTGTGGGAATATGGGTAAAGCTATAACTAAAAACCTTGTAAAAGAAAAAGATATAGAAATTGTAGCAGGATTTGACAAAACCGGTGAAGGCAAAGACATTGGGCAGGTATTAAACATTGGAAATATTGGCAGTAAAATCTATAGCAAATATGACAGCATAAAAGAATGCAAGCCAGACCTAATAGTTGATTTTACCAGCCCTGCTATAATAAATAAGACTATTAATTGGGCATTAGAAAACAATATTAATATACTAGTTGGTACAACTGGCATCAGTAAAGAAAATTTAGGTAAAATAAAGAAAAAGGCAGGAAATGCTAAGAGCAAAGTTTTTATTGTCCCTAATTTTTCAATTGGAGCAGTACTAATGATAAAAATATCTAAATTAATAGCTAAATATTTTGATAATTGCGAAATAATAGAACTGCACCATGATAAGAAAAAAGATGCGCCGTCAGGTACATCTATTTCTACTGCTGAAAATATTGGATTAAGTAAACATTTTAATAAGCAGAGATTAAAAGATTTCGAAGAAGAGAAAATAGGAGGAAGCAGGGGCGCATTTACTGATGGCATAAATATACATAGCGTTCGCTTGCCCGGCTTGCTTGCCCACCAAAATGTGATTTTTGGAGCGCAAGGGCAAACTTTGTCTATAAAACATGATAGCATTGACAGAAGTTCTTTTTATCCGGGAGTTATATTTGCTATTAGGAATTTTGATAATATTGATAATTTTACTTATGGGTTAGATAAATTAATAGATATTTAGGGTTAGGGGATAATTATGATTAATCTAGGCGAGTTAATTACAGCAATGGTTACTCCTTTTGATGAAGATTCTAATATGGATTTAAAACTTGCTTATAACTTAGGGAAACACCTTATTGATAATGGCACTGACTGCCTATTATTATCCGGGACTACTGGTGAATCGCCCACCATTAGCGATAAGGAAAAATTGGATTTGTTTAAGTTTATGAAAAAAGAATTTGGCAAAGAGGCAAAAATATTGGCAGGAACTGGTTCTAATGATACTGGCCATACTGTAGAGCTTTCAAAAAAGGCAGAGCAATTAGGGTTAGATGGATTATTATTAGTATCCCCTTATTATAATAAGCCTACCCAGGAAGGGCTTATTAAACATTTTGAAAAAATTGCTAATTCGGTAAATGCTCCAATAATCCTTTATAATGTGCCTTCTAGAACTTCTTGTAATATTGATGCAAGAACAACTATTAAGCTTTCTAAAATTGATAATGTCGCAGGCATTAAAGAGGCGAGCGGAAATTTAGACCAAATTTCTGAAATATCCAGGGAGACTGCAGATGATTTTATGATTTACAGTGGTAATGACTCCGACACACTGCCAATTCTTTTATTAGGCGGATATGGGGTTATAAGTGTTGCTTCCCATATTGTAGGATTAAAAATAAAGGAAATGATTAAACAATTTAAAAATGGTAATTATTCCAAGGCTAGGGATCTTCATTTATATCTTTTAGATATATTTAAAGCAATTTTTATGCTTACTAATCCAATACCTATAAAGAAGGCATTAAATTTGATGGGAATAGAAGTAGGAGATCCCAGGCTGCCTCTCTA
>JAGYOJ010000101.1 GCA_018399435.1 Actinomycetota bacterium
TTTAAAAACTATTTTTAAAATTTTACTATATGAAGTAGGCACGATATAGTGAGTGACACCGTAGAGTAAATAATAATTAACATAAACTTAAAGACTAAGGTATAAGAATATATCCTTCTAGACTTAATAATTTGGTTCGGTAAAGTGTTAAATTATCAAAAAGTATATAAATTTATTCCTATTTCTCAGTTTTGGCATAAATTATGCCTATCAATTTTATTAAAATAATTGTTTTTAATGTTAGAAATTATCTGTTTAGTGATACGTGGACGGTAATTTAGAGAAGCATAAGTTGCCAGGAGGCATATTAGATAAAGCGACATATAATTACCCATGAGTACTGACTGAAAATGTAAAATAAGAAGTTAAAAGGCTTATATGCTTTAGCTGGCACCAAGGTTATTCTAATGAGCCTGGTAACTTATGGCAGCAAGATTTTTAATTGTTGCCCCTACGCATAGATTAGTTTATGATTTAAGCAACGGCAGTAATGGAATGTAAAAATGATAAATGCTAGAGGCTGTTTCTCATGCTTATGCAAAGGTAATTAATGCTAGAAGGCAATTGTTGAGGGAAAAAATATATTATTTAGCAGCGGCATAAAGAATTTTTACAAGTAAATATTTGCAGGGCAATAAATAAAATTTTAGAATTATATTGAATATATGATTAAAAAAATATATTTATCCGAAGTAGAATCTACAAATAATTATGCTATGGAAAATATCCAGGAAATAGAAGACAAAACAGTAGTTTTTGCAGACATACAATCAAAAGGCAAAGGCAGGAATGCGCGGAATTGGGTTTCAGAGAAAAATAATCTTTTTGCGTCTTTAGTTTTAAAGCCACGATTTGATTTTCAAGAAAAACATACGCTTAATGCGCTTGCACATTATACAGCAGTTGTTTTAGCCAGAGTTTTTAAAAAAAAATATTTAATTGAAACAAAAATTAAATGGCCGAATGATTTATTGGTTGATAGAAAAAAGATTGCGGGAATATTAATAGAAACTATAATACAAGGCTATCTGTTGGAAGCCGTTATCATTGGTATAGGGGTAAATTTAAACTTGGGAAAAGGATTATTAGAAAAAATAGACCAGCCAGCAACATCTTTAAATGTTTTATTAAAAAAAGAAATAGACAGAGATGAATTTTTAGATTTTTTATTGAAAGAGTTTTTTTTGCAATATGACGAATTATTGGAAAAAGGTTTTTTGTTAATTAAAGAAGAGTATAGCCTTCGGAATATGTTTTTAGGAAAAATGGTTGAGGCAGCTGCCTTTAATAAAAAATATTATGGCATTGCAAAAGAGATAACTGATAAGGGCCAGCTTGTTTTAGATTGTAATGGCATAGAAAAGATTATAGATATGGGAGATATAATATGCTGACAGAAGGGCTTATTACTATAATTATTGGAATGTCTATGGTTTTCTTATTTTTAGCTATTTTAGTAGGCATAATTTATTGTTTGAAATTTTTTATAAAGTTTTTTCCCATGGGAAGTAAAAGTTCTTCTTTAAAAAAATCCGAAAATCTGGATTCAGTACTTGAAGAAATAGCAGTAGCTGTAGCAGCTATCAAGAAATCTATGAAGAAATAAATTAACGGGAGTTATAAAGTGGCAAAAAAATTAATAAAAGTTATGGATCTTTCTTTTAGGGACGGGTTCCAATCTGTATTTGGGGCTAGAGTTTTAAGAAAAGATTATTTGCCTGCAATAGAAGCAGCCAGGGAAGCTGGGATCAACCATTTTGAAGCTGGCGGCGGAGCAATGTTTCAGTCCTTATATTTCTATTGCAATGAAGATGCTTTTAAGACCATGGAAGCTTTTAGAAAAGCTGCAGGGCCTGAGGCAAATTTACAGACTTTGGCAAGAGGGGTTAATGTTGTCGGCCTGGATTCACAGCCGAGGGATATAATAAAACTCCATGCAGAGCTTTTTAAGAAACACGGGATTGCTACCATTAGAAATTTTGATGCATTAAATGATGTCAATAATTTAGTTTACAGCGGACAATGCATAGTTGATGCTGGGCTAAAGCACGAGGTGGTTATTACCATGATGGCATTGCCAAGGGGATGCAAGGGCGCGCATGATCCTAAATTTTATATAGGTGTTTTAAAAAATATTTTAGATGCAGGCATACCTTTTAACTCTGTATGTTTTAAGGATGCTTCAGGTACCTCAACACCTGCTACAGTTTTTGAAACCATAAGGCTTGCACGGAAAATGTTGCCGGAAGGCACCCATTTGAGATTTCATACCCATGAAACGGCAGGGTGCAGTGTTTTGTGCCATAAAGCAGCGCTTGATGCTGGGGTAGATGGCATTGACTTGGCAATGGCGCCAGTTTCAGGCGGCACTTCCCATGCGGATATAGTTACCATGTGGCATGCTTTAAGGGGGACTGAGTATGAGTTGGGAATAAATATTGATAAAACCCTGAAAGCTGAAATGGTTTTTAAGGAGTGCATGAAAGACTATTTTATTCCTCCGGAAGCACAAAAAGTTGAGCCCCTTATTCCTTTTTCTCCCATGCCTGGAGGCGCTTTGACGGCTAATACTCAAATGATGAGGGATAATAATATTATGGATAAGTTTCCGGATATTATCTCAGCAATGGGCGAGGTAGTAAAAAAAGGCGGATTTGGCACAAGCGTTACTCCTGTTTCTCAATTTTATTTTCAGCAAGCTTTTAATAATGTTATGTTTGGGGAATGGAAAAAAATAGCAGAAGGATATGGGAAAATGGTTCTCGGGTATTTTGGAAAAACTCCCGTGAAGCCAGATGCTGAAATAATTAAAATTGCTTCTAAACAATTAAACTTACCCCAGACAACAGAAAGCCCCTTAGACATTGATGAAAGGGATCCTGGAAAAGGTGTTGAGGCTTCTAAAAAAATGCTTATAGAAAATGGGGTAGAAATAACTGATGAAAATATTTTTATTGCAGGAACTTGTAAAGAAAAAGGCATTGCTTTTCTAAAGGGCGAGGGAAAAGTAATGGTTAGAAAAAAAGAAAAAGAACAAGCTGACACAGAGGCTAATGAGTATACTGTAAATGTTAATAATAAAAAGTATACCATTGTTTTTGAGGGAGATAATGCAATTGTTAATGGAAAAAAATATAATGTTGGCGTTAAGAAAGGGAGCGCAGAAGGTCAACCATCCTCGGGTTCGGAAAAAATAGAGACTGGTGATTCTATTGTTATAAAAGCTCCAGTTTCAGGATCTGTTTTAAAGATATTGGTTGATGTGGGTGATGTTATAGATGAGGGAGAGGTAGTTATGGTTTTAGAGGCAATGAAAATGGAAACTGAGATAAAGTCAGCTATCGGCGGAACTATTTCTTCTATTGCTGTAAGCCAAGGCCAAAAGATAGAGGCAGGCCAGGATTTAATTTGTATTAAATAAATCAGGGGGGAAGAATGCTTATATCAGATTCTTTATATACCATATGGAGATCCACCGGCCTTGCAAATTTTACTATTGGGCAAGTAGTCATGATTATTGTTGGGCTGGTTTTAATCTGGCTTGGAATTAAAAAAGGTTTTGAACCCCTTTTACTGATACCAATAGGATTTGGCGGGATTTTAGCTAATATACCCATAGCAGATATTGCTGGAATGGGGTTTTTGGGATTAATTTATGATTTTGGAATCCAAACATCTATTTTCCCTCTTTTAATTTTTATGGGCATTGGCGCTATGACTGATTTTGGTCCCCTGATAGCAAACCCAAAAACTGCTTTACTTGGCGGGGCGGCGCAATTTGGAATATTTTCTACATTTTTTGGTGCTTTATTATTAACAAAATACCTGGGTTTTAATTTCAGTTTAAGTGATGCGGCTTCTATTGGAATAATTGGAGGAGCTGATGGCCCCACAGCCATTTTCCTGGCATCTAAATTGTCACCTCAACTATTGGGAGCCATTGCTGTTGCGGCATATTCTTATATGGCACTGGTTCCTATTATCCAGCCTCCCATAATGCGGGTATTAACTACTAAAGATGAGAGAAAAATAGAAATGAAGCAGCTTAGGCATGTTTCAAAAAAAGAAAAAATAATTTTCCCAATAATTATTTTTATCATATGCATAATCTTATTGCCAGACGCAACCCCTATTATTGGAATGCTTATGTTTGGGAATTTAATAAAAGAATGCGGCGTAACGGACAGGCTTTCAAAAACCGCCCAGAATGAACTGATAAATATTGTCACCATTTTACTTGGTTTATCAATTGGCTCAAGACTACAAGCTGATAAGTTTTTAAAATTAGAAACATTGGGAATTATTTTACTGGGCTTGGCTGCTTTTTCCATAGGAACTGCTTCAGGCGTTATTTTAGCAAAAATTATGAATAAATTGTCTAAAGACAAGATCAACCCTCTTATTGGTGCTGCTGGAGTTTCAGCAGTTCCAATGGCGGCTAGAACTGTAAATAAAACTGGATTAAAGGAAAATCCAAATAATTTCATACTTATGCATGCAATGGGTCCAAATGTTGCTGGCGTTATTGGGTCAGCGGTTGCAGCAGGTGTATTGCTGGCATTGTTTTCCTAATATTGGATATTAGTAATGGATATAGGATTCTTTAGTATACTATTATAAGTATAGAACTAGTACCTATTTAACTTTTAAAAAAGCAATTTTAAACTGTAATCCTTCTAAATTTAATTTACTATTCTAGGGTTTACCCATACTGCCCAGTCCTGTGTTGAAGAAGCATGGGCATAAACAAATATAATAACCTGGCCTGATCTGCCAGCCAATGGGCTAAGATCAATATCTAGGTTATCTAAAGAACCATCATAGGTATGAGAGGGGTCAGGCGGCACTGCTATAGAAATTATCCCACCTTCATAAAAGTGAAAAGCGAAAGTTACACCATCTGTTGCAGTTGCACCTTCTATAAAACCTACTTTTGCTTTAAACCTTGCTCCTTCCGGTATAGTAATTACATCCGAGTATAATCCTTCTATAAAACCACCACTAACCCATTCAGGGTGAGTTTCTAGGACTTTGGGATAGGTATTACCATCCTCTAGCCTTATATTAGTTTGATAGCAGGCAAATCCACGGGAATCACCCAATCCCACATCCCATAGGGGGGAATCCCCGGAACCATTTCTCCAATTAGCGCTTGGGGCTTTTTCTACTAAATCATAATAGAAGTGTACATATATGTCCTCGGACATGCTGTCTTCTCCTCCTTTTCCATCTGATACCGTAACTGTAATAGTGTAGTTGCCGCACTCTGAAGGAGTGGCCCAATTAATATTTTTGGCATGTATATCATCTACTGTACCTCCGCTAACATTCCAATTATAGGCAAGGCTATCCCCGTCTGGATCGGTTGCATTTACTCCTATACCATATGTTCTGTTTATGTATTTGGTACCCATTATAGTAATTTCAGATATTTCTGGGGCTCTATTTTCCTCTTCTTCACATCCCCAGCTAAGCTCTATGGAATCTGTTGCACTTCCTTCAGTATTAGTAGCAGTGGCAGTAAGGGTATAGGTTTCTGTAGGGTCATCTAGATTAATCTGGCATTTAGTAGAGCCCCAGGCACCACCACTATCGTCTCTTGAATAATCTATATTTGGTGTAGGGGTACCTGTAACTATAGCTTCTATTATGTAGTAGCATACACCATCTGCAGATGAATAAGTGGGCCCTTCATATATTCCAAGGGAGATGGTGGGAGCCACCCCTTCTACTTCTTCATCTTCGCTAGGCTCTTCTCCGGAAACTTCTTCTGTTGTCTCTTCTGTGGGTTCTTCTTCAGAAACTTCTTCTACAATTTCATCCTCTTCTTTTAATCCATCCCCTTCTTCTATGCCAATTTTCTCGTCCTGGGGTGTCTGTTGTTGGC
>JAGYOJ010000102.1 GCA_018399435.1 Actinomycetota bacterium
TTAATATGCAAGGTTTACCAATAGATTTTGCAGCAATATATATCTTCGAAGTATCCTCAAGATAAACAGCTGCATATAATGCTTCTTTTAATGTACCCCCCACTGTAATCACTCCATGATTTTTCAAAATTATCGCTCTTTTATTATTTATATATTTAACTGTAACTACACCCATTTCTAGACTAGCAGCTGAACTATAGGGCGCAACGTTAACCGGACCAAGGCAAGCATTAGGAAGAGTAGTTACTGCAGCAGGAAGTTGATCTTCTATAAGACCAACTGCTGAAGCATAAACTTGGTGCGTATGAATAACTGCATTTACGCCTGGCATATTTTTTAATATATATAAGATTGCTTCTATATCTACTGAAGGCCTTCTTTTCCCTTCTATAATATTTTCATCCATATCCATTACTACCATGTCTTCAGCAACCATAGTTTCATAGAGCATTCCAGAAGGAGTTGTTATGACATGCCCTTCTGGCATCCTAAGGCTAACATTTCCCCCTGAAAGAGAAACAAGTTTATACTCCTTTAGCATTAATGCAGTTTTTATTATTTCATTCTTTTCATTTTCATACATTTTAAGTTTCACTTTCTTAACTTTTTTCAAATAATTTAATTTAATATTTACTAAACTTTTTCAAGGTTTTAATCATAGCCATATAATTTTCTGGCTTTACGGCAGAGTGGATGCTGTTACTGGAAGATAATATATAGCCTCCCCCTTTCATGGCTTTATTAAGACAATCTTTTGTTTCTTCAATAGTCTCCTTTTCATTTTTAAAGGACAAAGTTTTTGCACAGTCAACATTACCTTTTAAGCAAATTTTGTTCCCATAGTTTTTCTTTAGCTCTCCCAAATCCATACCAGCTATAGGGTCTATTGGGTCAAGACAATCAAAACCAGAATCTATAATCATGTCTATTATCGGCATAATATTTCCATCAGTATGCTTAATTACCAATAATCCAAGCTCTTTATAACCGCTTACCACACGCTTTAATTCTGGATAAAAAATATCCCTAAATTTTAAGGGGGAAATCATGGGCCCTGAATTATATGCATAATCATCTCCTGTATAAATTATTTTAATTCCTCTTTTTACAGCTTCTTTAGCCATTTGAAGGTTAATATCAACACTTATTTTCAATAAAGCTCTGACAGGCTCTGGGTCTTCATATACTTTTATCAAAAAATTCTCAAAAGTCATTAGACGACTTGGAATGGAAAAAACATCATTTAAGTGAAGAACTAATGCTTTTTTACCAGTATGCTCTTTAATAGCTTTTTCAACTGATTCATATCTCCCTGGTTTTAGAGGATCCGGGGGGAAATAATTTTCAAGATCCTTTGATGATTTTACTGGGCCATCTACAGGATATGCATGTGACTCTCCCGTATCTTTCCATACTATCCCCCATTCATCCTGAATAAGATTATTTTTCAATATCTTCTTTTCATAATTTAGGTCTATGCAAATAGCATCTATATCCATTTCATAACAAAATTTTTCATAATCAGAGCCATTAGATATAGCATTTATAACCTTTTTATCAATATACCACTCAAAGTGTGGAACCCTATCGGTTTGCTTTCGAGTTAGCACCCTTAATACTCTTTCTTCGCCGGTAAGTTCATGCATAGTAACTTTAGACTCCTTCCTCATTTCCTGAATATTTCATAAATATCATCATTTATATCCTTTAAACCGGGGTATAATTTTTTATAAATTTGGTAATATTCATCATATAGGGATTTGTTTTTATAATCAGGTTCACAAACATAATTTACTCTATAGGTTTGTATATTTGCTTCCTCTGCATTTTTGTAAATGCCAGTTCCTATACCTGATATAAGAGCAGCGCCAAGGGGGGTGGCTTCTTCTATGGCAGGTACCTCTATTAGCTTTCCTGTTACATCTGCTTTATTCTGACTCCAAAACTCATTTTTTGTTGCCCCTCCCGTTGCAACTATTTTATCTGCAGAAGAATCTGCAGCATTTTCAAAAGCTACTAACATATCACGGAATTGATAATTTAAAGCTTCTATAACAGAACGGATTATACTGCTTTTATCAATATTATTTCTAAGCCCTAAAAATGCCCCACTTGCCCTATCATCAATATAGGGTGATCCTGCACCTGAAAAATAGGGGGCGAAAAATACTCCATTTGAACCTACTGGTGCAATTCTTGCTTTTTCCTCCATAATATCCCACTCAGAAATATTATTGTTTTTAGCCTCATTTCGCTCCTCAAAGCATATAGTTTTATTTAACCATTCATACATCAACCCAGAGACAGAATAAGCAACAATATCATACATATCTTTTGCAACATGGCTTTCTACATTAATACCGTTTTCAAATATTTTCTTCCCCAATTTCAGATTTGTTGAGGATTGAAGAACCATCTCCCATGTACCATTAACGCTCATAACAACCTCTGGCACAAAAGCTCCTACAGCCAATGCAGCGCAATGGTAATCATGTCCTCCTAATACTACCTTGGCAGTTTCTGGTAAGGCCGTTGCCTCACTAGCTTTTTTAGAAACATTTCCAAGCACCGTACCAGAAGGGAAAGCCTTAGAAAGTAAGGAAGGATCTATGCCTGCCTCTTTTAATAATTCTTTTGACCACGTTTTTTCTTTTTGGTCAAATAAAGAAGTACTTGAAGCCATTGAATAATCGGTAGCAACTTCTCCGCATAGAAGATAATTAATATAATCTTCAATAAGCAGCCACTTATATGTTTTATCAATTATTTCAGGGTGATTTTCTTTCATCCATAAAATCCGGTATACAGTATCAATATGCATTACTTGTTTACCGCTTATAGAAAAAATTTTATGGGCACCAACTTTTTTACTCCAATTAGAACATTGTTTTTCTGTTCTAGGGCAATGCCACGAAATAAAAGGATATAACCAATTTCCACTTTTATCTATAGGCACACCATCCATCCCAAATCCTGTTACAGAGACGGATTTTATTTCATTTCTTGATTCCAATTTATTTAAAGCTTCTTTAATAGAATCTTTAACTGAATTCCAAATAATATCGGGCTCCCATACAGACCATTCTTGGTGCTCTTTATATGGATGCGAAAGTACAGTTGGTCTTTTCCCGCCTGCTACCAGTTCGCCTTTTAAGTTATAGATATTTGCCTTTATGCTAGTAGACCCTATATCTATACCTAATAATAATTCCATCCTATTCCCTTGTTTAATATTAATTAAATAAACAAAATTAATTTATCCGTTAATCAAGAAGCTTTTTAATTTTTTTAAATTCTTTAAACCTTTCCATATAAATATTATTCTTCTTGAAATCAGGTTTATAAATTGATTTAACTCTCACCATATTATTTATTGCTTCTTTCAAATCTTTATATATGCCCATCCCAAGTGCTTGATAAATTGCCAAACCTAAAATCCCAACTTCTTTACTAGAAGTAGTTACTACTTCCATATTTAATACATCTGCAAACATTTGGCACCATTGCTTGCTATTTGATGCTCCCCCGGAAAGTATTACTTTATTACAATTTATTCCTCCCTTTTTGAGGTTATTAATATGCATCAAATGCAAAAAAACCACGCCCTCATATATGGCATGTATCAAATTATATAAATCATGGGATGCATTAAAACCATATATTACACCTTGCATTTTCTGCGATAAATTGGACCTGTAAATAAAAGGGAAATAAAATATGCTGGATCTATTTATGTCTAATCTTGAAAGTTCTTTATCAATTTTTTTATAAAATTGTTGCCTCTCTAAATTTAGATAACCAGATTTTTCCAAAATTCCGCTCAAGAACCATTCAAGGTTAGCAGCTGAATTAGGGCTTGTATCCATTGCCAGAAAATTATTTTCAGCAGGAAATAAAACTGTTGACATAATTTCAGGACTTTTAGTTAGTTTACTTTTGATGGCTGTATTGATTCCCCAGGTACCGGAAACAACAGAATAAGCATTCGTATCATTAAGCCCGCTGCCTATAAGGCAGGCAATAAAGTCAACTAATCCTCCGATCACAGGAGTGCCTTCCTTTAAACCTGTTTTAATGGCCGCTTCTTTGGTTATATATCCAATAATTTCATCACTTCTTTTTAACTTTGGCAATTTTTCATAAATTTCAGAAAGCCCATACTTTTTATAAATTTCAATATCATAATCCCTGATTTCCAGATCAACCAGTCCCGCATTGCTTGTATCAGTATAATCAGAAGTAAGCTGACCGGTTAATTTAAACTTTATCCAGTCTTTACAAAATAGTATTTTTGCTGTTTTATCATAACTCTCTTTCTCATACTTCTTTATCCAGTATAAAAGCGGAATAGCCTGCCCATTCCACATATTTGTATAAACTTTTTTATAAAAATCTATCCCGTCTCTTTTCCAATTTTTTATTAAATTTTCTCCCCTGGAATCCATTGAGGTTATCGCGTTCCTAACAGGACTACCGGTATTATCTACTAAATATATGCCAGCTCCATGACCGCTGTTTCCAACAGCAATAATGTCTTCAGAATTTACTTCATTTTCTGTAATTACTTTTTTTACTGCATTTAGTGTTCTACTGGAAAGCAATTCCATATCCAGTTCGCTAAAGCCATCATTGTTGATAACTTCGGTCTTAAAAGATACAACACCAGCTATATTGCCAGCTGGGTCAACCAATGATGCCTTTCCCATACTTAAGCCATTATCAATACATAACATATATTTCTTTTTTACCGCTTTATTATTTGCCATTAAGCCTTTAATATATTTATTTTAATAATTTTTTTTTAACCTATCCGCTTAATTTAACCAAAAGGTTTCTATGTTAAAATTTTATTAATAGCCTGCTACATCCTGGGCTAAACCATATATAGTCATTTCTGTAACACATCCCCCCCTAGTTAAGGCACAAGCCTGGTAAACCATATCCCCAAAATGTTCAGGTCTAACAGCCAATTCTTCATCCCATTCAAATTTGTCTACTCCCTTCGCTGCTGCCTGGAAACTGGTGTTTGAGCCTCCTGGAACTAAAAGCATTGCGCATATGCCGTGGGGTCTTAATTCTGTATAAAGGCATCTGGTAAATGTATTTACTGCTGCTTTTGATGCTGAATATATGGACCAACCTGGCCATGATCTTCTGTCACAAGCGCTTGAAACATTTATAATTTTGCCGTACCCTTGTTTTTTAAATTGTGGAGTAAAAGTTCTGCAACTCATTATTGTACTTGTAAGATTCAGGTCAATTATTCTCCTATTGGTTTCATTATCCATTTCTTCGATAGGCGCGACTTTGATAGCACCTCCAACATAGTTTATAAGGAAATCTACCTTACCAAAATTATCCATAGTTTCAGCCAGCAGTTTATCAAATGTTTCCTGCTTTGTTACATCTCCTGCGAAATATACCACATCTGAACCTAATTCCTTACATTTCTCTGCAGTTTTTTCAATCTTTTCTTTATGCAAACTAACCAATACCAAATTACACTGGTCATTTTTAGCAAATACTTCAGCAGTAGCTTGACCAAATCCTGATCCAGCTCCAGTTATAACCGCTACTTTTCCTTTTAATGACTCAACCATAACAAAATCTCCTTACATGTTTTTTTAAAAAATTTTTTTATAATTAGAGAATTCTAAATATCTAATATATTTTAGCTGTAGAAACTTATCAGATTCCATGCAATAGAACCTCTTTAAAATTTAAATAGTAATTTTGTTAATGTATTTTAATAAATTACAGTCTATATACTTGAATATTCTATGAAATTGCCTAAAATTTGTCAATAAAATATGCAAATATGTTATTTTTTGTTTACA
>JAGYOJ010000103.1 GCA_018399435.1 Actinomycetota bacterium
ATAGGTTGTTGCTATTTCTTGCTTCATATTTTTTACAGTAACATATGTTACTGTATTTAAATTTTAAAAACCATATAATCCCCTAAACTATTAAAATATTTGGAGGATAAATGGCAAAAAGAATAATGAGAGCAATAACCCAGATAATTTTTCTAGCGCTTTTTCTGTTCCTTGTGCTTACCGCTAGGACAAATTTATGGCTAATATTATTTGGCGCAAGTTTAATACTGGCAATATTTTTTGGAAGAATTTATTGCGGTTGGATTTGCCCTATAAATGCAATTATGAGGCCTATAAACTGGATATATAAAAAATTAAATTTAAAAAGGCTAAATGCACCAAAATGGTTAAGGTCAAAAATAATACCGTGGGTGATGCTGGCTTTACTTGTATTAACAATGGTTTTAGGAAGAATATTAAAGATACAAATACCGGGACTATTAATTATATTAGGGCTTGGTTTTTTATTCAGTTTAATATTTAACCCAGAAGTATTCCATAACTACATATGTCCATACGGGGCATTGCAAAGCCTTACAGGAAGGTTTGCAAAACTTGGATTTAGGGTAGATAAAGATAAATGCACAGGCTGTGGCATATGTGAAAAATATTGTGATGCGGAAGCAGTAACTGTTAAAAACAAAGAGGCAGAAATATATGCAAAGCTATGCCACCAGTGCAGCAATTGCCAAATTGAATGCCCGAGTAATGCAATAAGTTATAGGAAAAATAAGCTATAAAATTAAGGGGTTATTTTTTAAATAGTGCAGGGTTATTTAAACGGGATGAATATATCACGCATCTCCCAGCTTCCTCTATGGCTTCTGCTACTACTTTAATTCTCAAATTAGGGGCATCTATAAATAACCCTTTAGCTTCTGCCAGAAAGGATAGTGGCATGGATTCAATATTTTTGTAATCAATGTGTTGCTGTATTTTTATTACTGATAATATAGGGAAAAGATTTCTAAAGTGTTTAAATTTGATTATGGATTGAGAAAATAGCTTAAAAGAAACCTATTTCCTCAAAAAAAATTATTATTAGTAGTTATCTTATAATTAGTTTACCCAATCAATTTTTATACTGCTTTTTACAGGTTCTAAATCTATGGGGTAATTTCTAAAATTATTTGCTGCCCAGTAAAAAGCAATAGTATTGTCAACAGCTCTTTCTGTAGCTTGTATTGTATGGTTTGAGCAAAGTATTAATCCACCCCCGGGGGCTAATGTTCTTATAACATTCTTTACCTCATTAACAACATCAGAACAAGTGCCATTTGCAAGAACCCTTCTTGTGTCAACATTGCCCCAAAATGTTAATTTATTGCCATAGTTTTTCTTAATATCTGCTATATTATTTACATCTGGCTGTAGGGGGTTTAAAATATCTATGCCTATTTCTACTAAATCATCTAAAGCCCAATCAACTTTTCCATCAGTATGGTAAGCTATCTTTATGTTTTTATTTATTTTTTTAACTTCTTGAACCATATATTCATATCTTGGTTTTATCAGCTCCCTATATAGCTTAGGGCTAAAATATGGGCCTCTTTCATTGCTTATATCATCGCCCCACCATATTATATCAACACCCATTTCAACTAGTTTTTTGGATACAGTTAGATGGTAATTCATGGTTTTATCTAAAAGTTCTTCAGCAAAATCTTTGTTTTTTACCATATCAATCATAAAATTTTCAAGACCTCTTAAATACCACGATGCTTCTATCATAGTACATGCAACCCCACCCATAATTGCATAATCCTTGCCATCTTTCTCTATTAAGTTTTTATACATTTCGAGTTCTTTTTTTAAGGAAGTCAAAGGATCTGGCCATTTGTAGTTATCGTAGTTATTAATGTCTGCTAATGGATGTTCTGCAAATTCACAATAGCTGCCATATTCTTGGGATTTTTTTCTCCATTTTATTCCCCATAAATCCTGGTACAGGTTTTCTCCAATTTTTCTATCTTCTTTATAAATAGAATTAAAGCCGTCACACATCCCTATATTTACATATAACAGGTCGTGGCCAAGGGCTTTAGCCAGGGCAAATTTATCTTTACTTATATCTATGTTTAAAAGTTTTACAATATCAGCAGAAACTTCAGGTGCCATCCAGCTATCTATTGGGACCTTGTCGGGCTCTTTATGGTCTAATGTTGTTAAGATTCTTTCTTTTGAATTCAATTTTTACCTCCAATATTGATAAAATTATAAAATAAAAATTTATAATTCGAAAGGGCTATTTCATTTAGATCTTTATATGAGGCCAATAGTATTAATTGACAGAGAGATATAGAAGGCCCTAACATTAGCTCGGTAATCTTAAATTAAAAGAAGAGTATATAAAGATTGTAGGGTTTCGAAAAGAAGACAGCTTTGAAGCTACAATACTAAGTTTATTGAACGGGAATCTGTAAAAAAAATGATATAAAAAAGTTAAATTACAGAAGAGTAAAGTTACAATAAAATGGTGTACTTATAGCCCAAAATAATTGGCATTCCATATAGTCATCTTACTGTTAAGAAAGCATTGGCCTCTGTGGAAATAATTTTAAATATTTATTTAAGCTTAAGTAAAATATAGGCAAAATATTAAGAGTCTCACCTTTTTTTTAATCATAATTAAATTTCTATTTACATTTAACCCTTTTTTTTATTATAATATCGAAAATTTTTTAAAAATTAGATAAAAGAGTGAAATGTTAGACCATAAAATAATTTATAATACAAAAACTATATCAAAAGATTATGGCAGAAGGGATTATTTAGATAAATCCGAGAAAGCCATAATTAAGTTATTAGGACCCAAGCTTTCCTACATGTCCATGCTGGATATGGGCGTGGGCGGGGGAAGGACTACAAAGTACTTCGGCCCAATGGTTAAGGAGTATATAGGCGCAGATTATGCTCTGGCCATGATTGAAATATGCAGGGCAAAATATCCCGGAATGTATGAATTTATTGAAGCTGATGCTAGATACATGAATAGGATGGAATATGACAGGTTTGATTTCGTGCTATTTAGCTATAATGGGCTAGACAGCTTTAACCACCAGCAAAGAATTATAGCCCTTAAGGAGATAAAGCGGATTTTAAAGCCTGGGGGATATTTTGCATTTTCAAGCCATAATTTGGATTGGCAGGAATTGCCAGAACTTTTTAAGCTAAATAGTGAACTTGCTAAATTAAAGCTAAAAAAAGATACTACCATTATGTTTTTAAGAAGTTATATAAGGGCTGGCTTTAAGAATTTGAAGCTTAATTTATTAAATAAAAGCATATCTATGGAGAGGTTGATTAAAAAATTAAGGCAAAATAAAAAGGGCTATCTTTATGATAACTCATTGAATGGCAAAGCCAGCATTTATTATATAACCCCTAATGAACAGTACCGGCAATTAGAAGAGATTGGTTTTACTGATATAAAATCTTTTTCAAAACAAGGAGAGCAGACCCGGAGCCTTAATAAATTAAATGAGGCGCCATGGATCTATTATTTATGCAGAAAAAAATGGCTTAAATAGTTTTTTATTTTATTAAATAAATTATATAATTACCTAGATTATCATTAGGTTTTTAGAAGGAGCAAATGTGGACAACAGGCCAATAGGTGTTTTTGACTCTGGGGTTGGAGGCCTAACAGTCCTTAGGGAAATAATAAAAGTTGTTCCTGATGAAAATATAATCTATTTTGGGGATACTGCCAGGGTGCCTTATGGCCCGCGTGATTTAGAAGAAGTAAGGAAATATGTTTTCAGGATCACAGAGTTTTTATGTCAAAAAAATGTTAAGCTTATTGTAATTGCCTGCAATACCTCAACTGCAGCAGCTTTAAAAGATTTAAAAAAAACTTTTAACATACCTATAATTGGAGTAATAAAACCGGGGGCAAGGACTGCAGTTGCAAATACTAATAACATGAGGATAGGCGTTATTGCAACTAAAGGCACAGTAGAAAGCAAGGCATATGATTATGAGATTAAAAAAATTGATGAAAGCATTAATGTATGCTCTATTGCAGCTCCTAAACTTGTAGATTATGTTGAGAAAGGTATACTTGAAGGCAAGGAATTAGACAAGGTTATATGCAGCTATTTAAAGCCTTTAATTAAAAAAGATATTGATACCCTTATAATGGGCTGTACTCATTTTCCATTAATAGAGAAGCAAATAAAGAAGTGTACCGGCAAAAATATTAGAGTAATTAGTTCTGCAGTGGAAACAGCCATGGACGTAAAAAAAGCATTAAAAAATGGCCGGGCCATTGCTTCAAACCATTCCAAGCCTACAAGAAAATTTTATGAAACAGGATATGGGAGCCATTTTTTTGAAGTAGGGAAGATGTTTTTAGGTGAAGAGATAAATAATGTAGAGAGTGTAAGTTTAGAAATATAATAAATGAAAGGTTGATTTTGATGTCAAAGAGGGAAGATGGCAGGGGAAACGACCAATTCAGGGAAATTAATATAAAAAGGAACTACATATCACATTCTGATGGTTCAGTATTTATAGAAATGGGTAAAACCAGAATTGTGTGTACCGCCACCATGGAAGAGAAGGTGCCGCCATTTCTTAGAGGCAAGAATAAAGGGTGGGTGACAGCTGAATATGACATGATTCCAGCATCAACCCCGCAAAGAATTATAAGGCCGCAGGCTATAGGAAGGATAAGCGGCAGGACATATGAAATACAAAGGCTGATTGGAAGGTCCCTAAGGGCTGCTGTAGATCTTGAAAAATTAGGGGAAAGAACCATATGGATTGATTGTGATGTAATTGAAGCAGACGGGGGAACCAGGACAGCGTCTATTACTGGAAGTTTTATAGCCCTTTTTGATTGTTTGCATGTCCTTGTAGAAAGGGGAAAGCTAGATGAAATGCCAATTGAGAGTTTTGTTGCAGCGGTAAGTGTTGGCATGATAGGCGGCAATATTTTAGTTGATTTATGCTTTAGTGAAGATTCAAGTGCTGATGTTGATATGAATGTGGTAATGGATTCAAAAGAGCGGCTAATTGAAGTACAGGGGACTGCAGAAGGCGATCCTTTTGACAGGGATAAATTTAATTTAATGCTGGATAAGGCCATGTCTTCAATTTCAGAAATTATTGAATTGCAGAAGAAAATATTAAGTGAAGGCCTTTAGTATGCTTGAAATAGTAATTTCTTCAAGAAACCCAGGAAAAATTGATGAAATTAAAGCTTTCTTTTTAAGCTCAGGCAAGGATATTAGATGGCTTACTTGCAGGGATTTTAAAAATTTCCCAGAAGTTGCAGAAGCAGGCAGTACTTTTTTTGAAAATGCAAAACTTAAGGCAAAAGCTGTTTCTAAATTTACAAATAAATTAACGCTAGCAGATGATTCCGGCCTGGCGGTAGATTGCCTAAATAAAAAGCCCGGAATATATTCTTCCAGGTATGCCGGTAAAAATGCAACCGATAAGAACAACAGGGATAAGCTGCTAAAAGAAATGGGAAATGTAAAAAAAATAGAGGACAGGTCTGCAAGGTTTATCTGTAGCATGGTTTTATGGGATCCAAAAAAAGGTTTAATTTTTAATACAGAAGGCATCTGCGAGGGTAAGATAGGCACGGCTGAGAAGGGGGATAAAGGTTTTGGCTATGACCCGATTTTTATCCCTGAAGGCTTTAACAGGACTATGGCCCAGTTAGACCAGGAAGAAAAGAATAAAATAAGCCATAGGGGCAAAGCCCTCCAAGGTTTTTATAGTTTTATTGAAAATTTCTAAATATATGTTATTATACAGTCTGCTAAATTGATTGTCGGGATGTGGCGCAGTTTGGCTTAGCGC
>JAGYOJ010000104.1 GCA_018399435.1 Actinomycetota bacterium
TTATAAAATCTTTGAAAACCCTTTAATAAGGCTGGAAACATTATCTTTTATATTCTTTGTAATACTCACTATTTTTTCAGCTGCCCTTATAGCATTAGCCTTAAATACAAGGCTTAAAAAAATATTTCTAGCTTCTTTAATACCCCTGCTGGTTTTGGACTTGTTTGTATTTGGCATTAATTATAATACAACCTCGGACCCCGGCCAGGTCTATTTTAAAACCCCTTCCATTGAATATATAGAACAGGACGAAGAATTGTCTAGGAATTTAGGCATAATGGGGGGAACCTTTAACCCTAATTCCATGTGGATGTTTGACATGCAGGATATAGCAGGTTATGATCCCGTAATACCCCTTGATTACACCAGGTTCTGGGCTGCATTCCAGGGAAATGACAAGGTAAGGCCTAATGGCAAGGTTGGAGCAGATAAGATGTATGCAAACTTTTTAAAGCTCACAAATACCAAGTACATAACAAGCTATGCATTTATAGAAGAGATGGGCTATTTTGTTAATAATTTTGATAAAAATTTAAATGATGAGAGCAGGGAAAACTCCCAGATAATAATCTGGAATTTCATGGAGCACATAGTGCCTACTATAGTGGTTCCCCCGGACTCTAAAATGGAATTTGACTATTTTATAGAGGATAACCGGGAGCTTGTCCTCTATAATGCACTGCATCCAAGCCACTGGAATGAAGAATCGGGGGATGGGGTAATATATAAAATATATATTGAATATAATGGAAATAAGGAATTATTATTTGAACAAGACGTAAACCCAAACCAAAAAGACAAAGATAAGAGATGGTTTGAGCAAAGGATAGACTTAAGAAAATACGGCCAAAAGGAAGCAAAACTTATATTTGAAACAAATAGCAAACAAACAACTGAAAATGATGTGCCGGGATGGGGAAACCCCAGAATAATACCAAAGGACAGCCTCGGCCTTGGAAACTTAATGCTCCAGTACAATAAGGAAGCAAAAATATACAGGAATTATTTTTACCTTCCCAGGGTTTTTATAGTATCAAATACTAAATCTTTTGGAAGCGATGAAGATATTTTAGCTTATCTAGTTGCAAACCATAATCTTGACTTGGAAAATATAGCCTATCTTACTAATGGAGAAAACTTAAATGGAGATGTAGACTACGAGCTTAATATAACAGAATACTCAGATAATTATGTAAATATAGAAGCCGATGTTGACGCCACTTCTTACCTCATATTATTAGACAGGTATGACAAAGACTGGAAAGCTTATGTAGACGGAAAGAAAACAGAAATTTATAAAGCTAATTACATGTTCAGGGCAATAAAACTTGAAAAGGGAAGCCATATAATCAAATTCAAGTATGAACCCACATGGTTTTATTACATGGTAATAATCTCACTTGCTGCTTTGATTATTTGTATTTTAGCCTGTATAGTTATTTACCGTAGGGAAAAAAGGAAAAGGATAGATGGCTAATATAAAAAGAAGCTTGCATAAATTTTATTTAAGCTGGTATCCAAAAGAGTTAAAAAAAGATTTACATTCCAGAAATATCTTTAACAGGATAATTCTAGTGGGGATACTGATAAGATTCATTTTCATGCCCTTTACCGCGCATAATGATTTTTTATCTGAACATGTAAGGGTTTTTCAAATAGCAGAAGGCATAAATTTTTATCCCAGTTTTTTCCAATTCGTAGCGCATTATATTGATGCAATTTTTATGAAAATATTTTTGCCTTTTATACCAAATGCTGCTGAAGTCTTTGTTCCCTTAGAAAGCGGCAGCACAACCATTGAAATTGCCAATTACATGAATTTTGTAGGCACCGACTATATTTTCAGGACCCTTTTTATGCTAAAAATCCCTTACCTTATAGTAGAGCTAATTACACTTTTTCTACTAATCCATTTACTGAAAAACAGGCAAAACATATTGCAGGTTACAAAATTTTTAATGATAAATCCGGTAACCATTTATGCAGTTTATATATTTGGCCGTTACGAGATATATGTTTTCCTGCTTTTAATGCTAAGCTTGTATTTTGCAGTAAAAAGGAACAATTATTATTTATGTGGAATATTCTTAGGCTTATCCATTGTAGGAAGGGCATATACTATTTTCCTTTTGCCCATATTTTTGATGCTGCTTCCCAGAAAAATAAAAAACAGGATAATACTTTTAGTATTTAGCGCAATACCCATAGCAGCAGTTTATATTTTCAGCAGGATTTACAGCATAACAAAATCAATGAAAGTATTGTCGGGAGAAAGCCAGTTTATAAGGTTCTTATTTGATTATTCACTGATTGCCTTGGGAGGGTTTAAAATCCAGCTATTTACGTTTAGCTATGTATTGTTTTTAGTTTTAATATTTTACCTGACTTTTAAAAACAAGGTTAATAATATTGGCTCTACATATTTAATTTTTGGCCAATCTAAATTTTATACCGTTTCTTTTTTTAGCTTATTGTTTTTCTTAATATTTTACCTTACCACTCCATCTGCTGCCCAATGGTTTAACTGGTTTATACCATTTGCAGCAATAGTTATAGCAAGAAAGCCAAAATACTTGCCCCTCTTCTATATTTTTATAGGCTCCTGGTTCCTATTCTGGCTGTTTAACTCAGACATAGGGGTATTTACGCCTTACCTGTTTGGCCCAATTGATGGCAAGTATTTTCACCAGATTGCAGAAAACTTTAAGCTTCATTTGCTTGCCATAAAATTTGGCGATTACATAGAAATAGAATCCTTTATAAATCTTTTCAGGACCCTGTATAGTGCCATTATAATCTGGATAATGGCAGTGATGGGAAAGGATTTAAGAAAAGAACTAGGAAAGCTGTGATATGGAAACTATAAAAAATGCAATAATAAATATAATTATAAGCAGGCCAATTAATGCCGCGCTTCTTAAAGCTTCTTCTGATTATATATTTTCTTCTGTTTATATTTTTCTGGCAGGCCTGGCTGTAATAGGCATAGTAAATTTAAGTTTAAAAATAAATAAAAGGAAAAATAGCAAAATAGTTTTAATAAATACAATCCTTTCTGTAATCCTTATACTGGCCATTGCCCTTGCAAATATAATGTTCTACTTTATTAGGAATTAATATTTCATGCCATATTTGTTAAGGTGCTCAGAGATTTTCTCAAATGCAATTTTAGCCACAAGCTCATCTCCTGAGCTATTGTAATGCAATCCATCGCCAAGGTATTTTTTATAATCCTCAGATATTATCATGGGGCTAAATACATCCACAAAAACCGCATCATGCTCATTTGCCACCTGTTCAGCAATGTTGTTATATATAGAAAGGTTTGAATTTTTATGGTATGGATGAATGTCTTGGTTAACAGGTCCAGTGGACATAATTACAACTAAAGCCCCTGTATTTTTACTTACAGCCTCTACCATTTCGGCCAGGTAATGCCTAAATATCTCAGGGGATGTCCTAAAGTAGCCTGAACCTGAAAAAGTGTCATTGGTCCCATAATTAATTATAAAAATAGAAGGATTTCGCCTTAATATGCCGGAATCAATCATCCTATTATAGCCAAGGTCAATAGTTTCACCATTCTGGCCTGCATTTATGAAATTAAAATTACCGTAAAAATAATTTTCTTCAAAGATGCTTTCAAGGTACTCCACCCAGCCAGTCTGCCTAATTTGTGAATCGCCAAGGGCTATAATATCATAAGAATAATCAGATATTACATTATAGGTCACAGCATTAGTTGACAGCCTGTCTCCATTAGAGATAAATGCTGCCTTGTTTTTTATCTTAGCCCCATATTTTATGTCCCCATCTACTTTAACCCGGTAATAAAATGAAAATTCTTCACCCGGGCCCAGCTCAAGCATATCCACCCTAAATACCTCATCTTCAATCTCCCAATTAATATCATAAGCTTCAATGCTGGTTTCAATGAGGGATGTATGCGGGGGTATCGTGTTTTCTAATGTAGCATATTTAAAATTTTTATCTCCGCCATTTTTAAGCGATATATCATATCTTATGGTTTCATTTGGGAGAAGGTCTCCGCCATTTTCATCAGATCCGGTTAATCTAAACTCGCTTAATTCGGCATTGCCTCTACCGGGCTCTTCTTCTCTGAGCATTATTCTGTTTTTCCCATTTGTAATGGCAGGAGAAAAGTCAAGATTGCCAATGCCAGAATTTAATAAGGAGTAATTTAGAAAAATATTTTTTTCTAGCCCCACATCCTCCAGCTTTATAACCATTCCAGAGCTGTGCTTGTCCATATATGCATTTTTAGCTTTAAAGCTGCCCTTAACAAGTGATGCGCCTTCTGGAATTATATTTTCAATAATTATATTTTCCGGGGCCATATTGCCGGTATTTTTAATAAAAAGGGTTACATTTACAATATCATTTTCTGCCATAAGCCCGCCGTTTTCATCATTTACCCTAAAATAGGAGCTAGAAAAATCTGTGCTGCTTTCAATTTGAGTATTAAGGCTTGCCTTAAATTTTTTATTTATCTTTTGGCCGCCTTTTTTATTGTATTCAATTTCAAAAAAATCATTTGATATAATAGACCCGTCACCTAAAGGGATATCTATTTTTACTGGATACTCTAAGGTTAAATCCTTTCCTGGTTTAAGAGAGCCAATAAAAAAATAAATTTTACCAGAAGTTTTTTCCATGAGATATTTTATGTTACCGGCTGCAAGTGTAGTGTTTTCAGGAATCTGGGCAGCAACCAATATGTCGCTCGCAGCTCTTCTTCCTTCATTAGTTATGGTTATAGTATAGTTTAGTGTATCTCCAGGGGAAGCCTTATCTTTAGAAACCGAAATAAAGTTTTTATCAGGGCTTAAAAAATTAGGGGCATTTACATAATAGGCGTAAAGCAAGGGCGCGCATATTGCTAGAAATATTACAACTGCCGCTATTATAATAAAAGTTTTTTTCTTAAAAAAATCTTTATTAATTTTCAAATTTAGCCCCTTTTGCGGTACCATTTAACGAATTTTTCAATTCCATTGCTTATGCTAATTTTAGGATTATAGCCCAGAATCTTTTTAGCCTTGCCTATATCAGCAAATGTCCTTTCAACATCTCCAGGCTGCATGTCCATCTTTTTAATTTTAGCCTTCTTGCCTAATTTTTCTTCAATTAAATTTATTAGCTCTATTAATTTGATTGGATTTGAATCCCCCAAATTTATAATCTCATACCCCTTTACTTTTTCCAGGCAGGTTCCGATAGCTTTTGTTATATCATCAATATAGGTGTAATCCCTGCTGGAGCTTCCATCCCCGTACATTTCAACTGTTTTGTTTTTATCAATTAGCCTTACAAATTTATGTATGGCCATTTCAGGCCTCTGGCTGGGGCCATAAACAGTAAAAAACCTGAGGCAAAAACAATCCATGCCATAAAGGCTATGGTAAGTGTGGCAAATAAGCTCCCCACTTTTTTTAGTAGCAGCATAAGGGGATATGGGAAAATCTACATTATCTTCTTCAGAAAAGGGGATCTTTTTATTGTTTCCATAAACAGAAGAAGAAGATGCAAAAATAAATTTATTTATCTTGCCCTTCATTGAAAGTTCAAGCAAGTTGAGCGTGCCTCTAATATTTACTTTTTCATAAAGAAGGGGATTGCCTATAGAAGGTCTGACACCTGCCCTTGCTGCAAGATGGACAACTAGGTCAATATTGTGGCTGGCAAAAATTTTTGCCATGGCAGGATAATCAGTTATATCATTACTGTATAAAATGAAATCTTTATTGCCTAAAAAATTTTCTATATTTTTT
>JAGYOJ010000105.1 GCA_018399435.1 Actinomycetota bacterium
TACAGACAGCATATTTTCAAGGATTAAAGCTGTTGACAGAAAAACAAATTGCTACATAACACCGGTAAAAAGCTCGGCTATTAAAGAGTCAAGAAAGGTAGATGATTATATATCAGGCGGAGGCAAGATAAAGGATTTTACAGGCATGCCGATAGCCGTAAAAGACAATATCTGCACTTATGGAATTAAAACTACCTGTGCCTCAAAAATACTTGAAAATTATAATCCAATTTATGATGCAACTGTTATTAAAAAATTAAAGGGCCAGAACTATATTTTAACTGGCAAGCTTAATATGGATGAGTTTGCGATGGGCTCCTCTAATGAAAACTCCCATTTTGGGCCTGTTAAAAACCCATGGGACCTGAAGAGGGTTCCCGGGGGATCAAGCGGAGGGCCTGCAGCTTCGGTTGCAGCAGGAGAGGCAATATGCGCCCTTGGCTCTGATACAGGAGGCTCTATTAGGCAGCCGGCTTCACTTTGCGGGGTAGTGGGGCTAAAGCCTACTTACGGCAGGGTCTCAAGGTATGGCCTTATTGCTTTTGCATCCTCGCTAGATCAGATTGGGCCGTTAACCAGGGATGTAAAAGACAGCGCAGCACTCCTAAATGTTATATGTGGCAGAGATGACATGGATTCAACATCTATTGACAAGCCTGTTCCTGATTACAAAAAATATTTAAAAGAAGATATAAAGGGAATGAAGGTAGGTATCCCTAAAGAGCTAATGGTAAAAGAAATTGACAGCGAGGTAAAAGAAGCTGTTAGAAAGACTATAAATATTTTAGAAGATATTGGATGCCATGTTGAAGAGACATCGCTTCCAAGCCTTGAATACGCATTAAGCGTTTATTATATTATCGCGCCTTCTGAAGCCAGCTCAAATCTTTCAAGGTATGATGGGGTAAGATATGGATACAGGGATAAGGCTGCAAGCTCGCTAAGGGAAATGTATAAAAAAACAAGGTCTAAGGGTTTTGGAGAAGAGGTAAAAAGAAGGATCATGATTGGCACTTATTGCCTATCTGCAGGATATTATGATGCATATTATGAAAAAGCCCAGAAAGTTAGGACTTTAATACTTGAAGATTTTAATAAGGCTTTTTCCAAATATGATGTTTTGGTTTCTCCAACTTCTCCCACCACGGCTTTTAAGATAGGGGAAAAGATGGATGATCCTTTAATGATGTATCTTTCAGATATCTGCACGATTCCCGTAAATTTGGCAGGGCTTCCTGCAATATCGGTGCCTGTCGGGCTTTCAAGCAAAAAACTTCCCATTGGTTTCCAGGTAATTGGGGATATCCTAAGGGAAGATAATGTTTTAAAATTTGCTTATAATATAGAAAAAGGGATTAATTTTAATTATAAACCACCTTTATAGACAGTTGGGGTTTTTATTATGACATTAGATCAGAAAATTAAAGAAAAGTATGAAGCTGTTATTGGGCTGGAAACGCATGTGGAGCTCTTTACTCATACAAAAATGTTTTGCGGTTGTAAAATTTCTTTTGGCGATGATAAAAACGTCCATACCTGTCCTGTATGCCTGGGCCATCCTGGGTCTCTTCCAGTAGTAAATAAAAGGGCAGTAGAATTTGCGCTAAAGATCGCGCTAGCCCTAAACTGCAGGATAAACAATTATACAATTTTCCATAGGAAAAATTATTTTTATCCAGACCAGGTAAAAAATTACCAGATTTCCCAATACGACCTTCCATTAGGCGAAAAAGGATATCTGGATATAGACATGGGAGATTATACGAGAAGGGTTGGAATAACCAGGGTGCACATGGAAGAAGATACAGGTAAATTAATACATACAGGGGCTACGGGGAGGATAAGCGAGTCCGGGGCAAGTGTTGTAGATTTTAACAGGGCCGGGACTCCCTTAATAGAGATAGTTACAGAGCCGGATATAAAGAGCCCGGAAGAAGCAAAAGAGTACATGGTAACTTTAAGAAATTTAATTCTTTACCTGGGAGTTAGCGATTGCAGCATGGAAGAGGGTAGCTTAAGATGCGATGCCAATGTATCGGTTAAGGAAGCAGGCGGAAAAAAATTTGGCACCAAGACTGAGATAAAGAACCTTAACTCTTTTAAATTCTTGCAAAAAGGTTTGGATTACGAAATCAGGAGACAGGTAAAATTAATTGAAAGCGGAAAAAAAGTAGTGCAGCAAACAAGGCATTATGATAATAATACAGACACCACCAAAGCCTTAAGGTCTAAAGAGGAAGCACATGATTACAGGTATTTCCCTGAACCTGATTTGGTTCCATTAGATATTAGCAAAAGACTAATTGAGAAAATAAAGGGCGAAATACCGGAGCTTCCCCAGGGAAAAGTTAAAAGATTTGAAAAAGAATACGGCCTTTCTAGATATGATTCTAATTTCCTGGCAAGCGATATTAGCATTTCAAGCTTTTTTGAAAAGTGTTTGGCCCACTATGGTGATGCCAAAACATTATGCAATTGGATAATGGGGGATTTTAGCGCATTATTAAACCAGGAAAATATTAGCATGGAAGAATCCAAGGTTAAGCCAAAAGATTTATCAGAAATGCTTAAAATGATGGATTCAGGTAAAATTAGCTCCAAGATTGCGAAATCTGTTTTTGAAGAGATGTTTAAAACGGGAAAATCCCCTAAAAAAATTATTGATAAAAAAGGACTGGAACAAATTAGTGATGAGGATGTTTTAGAAAAAATTATAGATAAGGTTATTGAAGAAAACTCTGGCCCTGTCAAGGAATATAAGGGGGGCAAGAAGAAAGCAGTAGGCTATTTAATTGGCCAGGTAATGGCAAAAACAAAAGGGAAGGCAAACCCACAAATAGTTAATAGAATAATTAGAAAAAAGCTTAGTTAAAAAAATATATTTTTAAGGAGGTTGTTTAAATGGTTAAAAAAATAGGAGTCCTTTCTGGCGGCGGAGATTCAACTGCTATTAATGCAGCTATAAGGGCAATTATAAAAAGGTCTGAACAATATGGATTTGAAGTTTTTGGGATAAAGAATGGATGGGAAGGCCTGATTAAAGGAAAAGGCGAGATAATAAGCAGTGATTTTGTATCAGGGATATTATGTATTGGCGGCACAAAATTAGGTACTTCCAGAACCAATCCCTTTAATGTTGAAGGTGGCGTTGAGAAGGTAAAGGAAAACATAAAAAAATTTAATATCGATGCGCTGATTACGATTGGCGGGGATGACACTAATGGAGTAACTAATAAATTAAGCCAATATGATATAAAAGGAGTAGGAATTCCCCAGACAATTGATAATGACATTGCATATACGGATTACTCTATAGGATTTGATTCAGCTCTTGAGATAGTTACAGATGCAATTGATAAACTGCATACAACCGCATGCTCGCATCAAAGGGTAATGATACTTGAAGTCATGGGTAGAGATGCAGGCTGGCTTGCCTTGCATGGGGGAATAGCTGGCGGCGCAGATGTAATTTTAATTCCTGAAGTGCCTTTTAGCTATGATGAGATTATAGATGTAATTGAAAAAAGAAGAAAAAAGGGCAAAGAATTCAGCATAATAGTAGTTGCTGAAGGAGCAAAGCCAAAAAGTTTAGACCAGCAAGTTACTTCTACTGGCAAGGTAGATAGCTTCGGCCATGTCCAATTAGGAGGCATAGGAGATCATATTGGAAAAGAGATTGAAAAAAGAACTGGCTACAGCACGAGGACAACTATATTAGGGCATCTTCAGAGGGGCGGAATGCCAACAGCATTTGATAGGATTTTAGCAACAAGGCTTGGGGTAAAAGCAGTAGACTTAGTGCATGATAATGATTTTGGCAAGATGGTTTGCTTTAAGGAATACAAGATCATAACTGTTCCCCTTTCAGAGGCTTTAAAGGAACAAAAGCCTATGGATTTAGAGCTTTATGAATTGTCAAAATTATTTTATTAAAAATTAAGTTAAACAATAAAATACATAAAGCATGCAATGTATCTGCCTGTTATAATGGTGGGACTAAGCTCCTTTATTTTTTAATTTGTCCATTATAATAGACAAAATACATCTCTTTAGATTTTTGTCCAGTATAGTTTAATAAAAATTTATAAGGGTCTTATTACCGTTTGTTGGTGAAGAGCCCATATGTTGAAATGGCTGTCTAGTCTGGTTTTAACTGACACTAGAATAATTCACTTCAATAGAGCAACAGCCTATGTAGTATAGAGAAAGAGAACGGAAAAAAGCAATAAAGATAAGGGAATCTTTATTTAAAGGCCCAGGCAATGGCTTGTTCTTTGGAAAAGAACGGGAATTTGTGTTAAGCGAGCCAGCACTAAATCTATGGGAGGGTATAAGGGAAGATGCCTTGCATTACTTTAAAAGAAATAAGATACCATGGTGGCTGGGAAAAAAGGATAATCCTACGGGGCACTTGTTATCATCCCAAATAGCATGCTTTAATCACCTTTATTATCTGTGGCAAAGGAAAGATTTGGCAACAGCTGTTTTGTAATCGCTGGATAAAAATGTAACAGAGGCATTGATAGTGGATGATGGCTATGTAGAGTTTGAATTTATTGGCTCCAAAAAATATTTAAGGGAAAAATCTGCATAAATATCCAAACGCCCTATTAAAGCCTTGTTTGGGGATAGTAGATAGCCAATCATCTATATCCTATTTGCAAAAGTGTTACTGGAAGTGATTTTATATAGAAGTATGGTGGTAAATTACTATTTAAAGCCATTTTAAAATTGTTATTTTTTTAGCATTGAAGAAGATAATATAAATATAAGGAAATTATAAAATATAAGTATTTATTGTATAAAATAAAATTGACACAAAAATGAGTGTTTTATACTTTTGTTAGTAAAGTTAAATTTATACAAGGGAGGGAAAATGAAAAAATTATTAATAGGTGTAATAGTGGTAGCGCTTTGCCTTGCATTTACAGCTCCAATTTATGCTGCACCCGGCGGTGGCGGTGGATTTGACGAGTTTGGTTATAACTACAATGCTCGTTTATTTAATGGCTGGTATGGTTCTTATGATAAAGATATTGAAGGGGGCCCGATTCCAGGGACTGGAGATGCTTTGCTTCTCATGAAATGGTCTAAAAACTGGGATCCCATGACAGATCAGCCAATTGGTGCATGGTGTACCAACCACTTTACTTGGTATAGCAATGATTATGAAGAAGGAACATTGTTTGGATGGGATACAAGATTACCATGGACAGATAAGGATAGTGTTCCAGAAGCTGAGTATAGAGTGGAGGAATTTGCAAAAATAATGAAGGTTGGCGATAACGAGGAAGAATGGGAACGTTATGAAGAAGGCGGCGCCTACAGTGCAGGCTGGGGTACTTATGAAAGCGGCGTGCCGAAATATGTTGTCTTCCAAGATGTAGTAGAAGTTTATGATGGAGACGAAAATCTTGTTGCAACCTTTAATTTAGCTACAACTTCTCCAAAAGGTCTCGGCGAACCAATATTTTGATTTTAATGCTAAAAAAAGCAAGTTATAAAGGGAATTAGCTCAAGTGTTGGGGTTAATTCCTTTTATGTATTTTTAGTTTACTAATATATTTTTCAAGCACTTTTTCTAAGTCCATCATTCCATCATAATATCTTGTAATTAGCGGAAATGCCTTAAAAAATTATGAAAGATATTGAAACAATAACATTCCAAAATTTATTAAACCCATGATAAAAAATAATAGGTGGCAAGTCGTTTTTGCTGTACTTAGAAAAGCACAATTTTTACAAAAATTTGATTATTAATATTATTTTTGTAAGCTAGCATCAAGA
>JAGYOJ010000106.1 GCA_018399435.1 Actinomycetota bacterium
AAACCCGAACCGGGAAAGCATGCAATTTCTTTTAGATGACTTTAAATTCCACCCCCTTGACATAGAGGATTGCATTTCAGTAATTGAAAGGCCTAAGCTTGACGAATATGATGAATACATATTTCTAGTAATGCACATACCTTTTTTTATTAAACAAACCAGAAAGCTAGTGCCTTTTACGGTAAATATATTTATCGGGAAAAACTTTATAGTCACTGTCCACCAGGGAGTGTGTAAGCCCATTCAAAATGCATGGAATAATATAATTGAAAAACATTTAAAACTTTCTATAGGATCAGGGTATCTTTTGCATAGAATTATAGATGCATTGATTGACTACAGTTTTCCCATACTAAATAAAATTTATAGGAATATACAGAACGTAGAAGATGAAATATTTAAAAAAGCCAGCAATAAAAATGTGAGGGATATTTTAAGAATTAGAACAAATATTTTAACATTCAGGAATATAATATTTCCCCAAAGAAAACTCCTAAAAACATTGGAAATTAAGGATATGGAGTTTTTAATAGATGAGCTGGAAGTTTATTTTAGCGACCTTGTAGACCATATAGAAAAAATTTGGGATACTCTTGAAAATTACAAGGAATTAATTGAAGGTATTCATGAAGCGCATCAATCACTTCTTTCAAATAAAATAAATGATATTATGAGGATACTAACCATATTCTCTGTAATAATCCTTCCCCTTACATTCATTACTGGAATTTATGGAATGAATATTGGCCTTCCCTTATCTGAAAACCCTTATGCTTTTATAATATTAATGTTAATTATGGTCTTTATTTCTATTGGCATGCTTGCCTACTTTAAATATAAAGAATGGCTGTAATTATGCCTTTACTTTTATTGAATCCTTAAATGACAGGCTAAAACCATAGTCAGTAAAATCTGGCAAGTACTCCCCTAAATAAATTTTTAGCATAAATTTTTCTTTTCCTAAAGAAGAAAGTTCTTTTCTCGGTATATAGCACTCCCTAATAAACACTACTTTGTCAAACTTATTATAAAAGGTGCAGAGTAATACAATTTCCTCTATCCGGTTTTGGCCAAGATTTACAAGCTCTCCTTCAATAATTAAAAAATCGTCTTCATAATAATATTTTTCCTCTTTAACAATAGGGTTTCCTTTAAATTTTTCATAGAAGTTATTGTAATTTAATCCAATTTTTACCTTACTGATGTCTATATAATTCTCCTTTTCTTTAAGCATGTAACTAAAAGGAATAGCGCTTTTTGGGTATAGGTATTCTAGATGGCTATTAATCTTATCTGAAAATATTTTATTTTCCCGGGCATCAAAAAAATCAAAAGTTATTTCTAGGTCTGCTTTGCTTATATTAGAAACATTCTCAAGCTCACCCAATAATACCAGGTTTCCATAAATATCAATATATAGGTTGCAGCTTTTTATATTAATATCAATTACTGAAGTTTCATCTATTTTAATGCTACTATAATCAAAAAAGGCAAAAGATTTGTCAATATCACTGTCAGAACCCATTTCCTGGTACTTTCCTATATTGCTATTATTGCAAGAGACAACAAACAAAAGAGTTAAAATTAAAATAATTATTAATACCTTAGCATTGGTCATCTTTTTCTACATGATATTCTTCATCAATAATATTATTATTTTTATCCATGGTTACAATTTTCGGCTTATACGTTTTTGCCTCTTTTTCCTTCATTGCAGCAAAAGACATGATTATTACCCTATCCCCTTCAAGTATTTTCCTGGCAGCGGCACCATTTAAGCAAATTTCTTTACTGCCTTTTTTGCCTTCTATTACATAAGTTTCTAGTCTTTCGCCGCTGTCTATGCTTACTACCAATACTTTTTCATAAGGCAGTATTTTTGCATGGTTTATAATATCACTGTCTATAGTAATGCTGCCCATGTAATGTATTTTCGCTCCAGTTACCCTGGCTCTATGTATTTTGCTTTTTAATACAGTAACTTCCATTAATTATCACCTGTTTATTATAAAATTATCAATTAATCTAGTGTTTCCAATCCATATTGCTGCAGCAATTAAAATATTTTTAGGATATTTTTCTTTAATTTCTTTTAGTGTATATAACTCCCTGATATCAAAATAATCAAATTTTTTTACATATTTGTTTTTTAGCAAAAAATTTTGTGCTTCTTTTTTAACCTTTTCTACAGCCTTGCCGTCCCTGATTAAATCTTCTGCAAGTTTTAGGCTCTTATATAATACAGTCGCATTTTCCCTTTCCCTCTTTGAGAGATACTTGTTTCTAGAGCTTAAAGCAAGGTTATCTTCTTCCCTTATTATATCTCCACCAATTATATCAATATCAATATTTAGGTCTTCTGCCATCTTCTTTATAATCACTAGCTGCTGGTAATCTTTTTTTCCAAAATAAGCCCTTGTGGGATTTATGATATTAAAAAGTTTTAGGACAATTGTACAAACCCCTTTAAAATGGCCAGACCTTGAGGCTCCACACATAATACTGTCTATTTCTTCTACCTCTACATATGTTTTGTGGTCTTCTTTATATATTTCATTTTTTGTTGGTGTAAAAATATAGTCTGCCCCAACACTTTCAGCTAGCTTGGAGTCCCTCTCCATATCCCTGGGGTATTTTTTATAGTCTTCTGAGGGCCCAAACTGTTTGGGGTTTACAAATATGCTTGCTATCACTATATCATTTTCTTTTCTAGCCATTTTAATTAAGCTTAGGTGGCCTTCGTGCAAATAACCCATAGTAGGGACAAATCCAATAGTTTTGCCCTGCTTACTTAATTTAGTTAAATGCGTTTTTAATTCTTTTATTTTTCTAATTATTTTCATTTTAATAAGAATGCTCTTCTGCAGGGAATTCCTTATTTTTTACTTCCTTGATATAATTTTTATAACAAGTTTTCATTTCTTTGCCTATTTCTGCATACCTTTTTGAAAATTTTGGCTTAAATTTTTCAAACAACCCAAGCATATCATGCGTTACAAGTACCTGCCCATCACAATCAACTCCCGCCCCAATTCCTATGGTTGGGACAGCAATCTGATCGGTTATTCTTTTTGCTAGTTTTGCAGGGACCTTTTCTAAAACTATTGAAAAAACGCCAGCAGACTCTAGCTCTTTTGCGTCTTCAATCATTTTTTTAGCTTCTTTTTCTCCCCCACCACGGACTCCATAGCCACCAAATTTATTAATAGATTGTGGGGTTAAGCCAAGGTGTCCCATAACAGGTATTCCTGCATCAACAATTTTTGTTATCGTGCCCAAAATCTCTTTCCCGCCTTCAAGCTTAACCGCTTTGACTCCCCCCTCTTTTAATAGCCGCCCTGCATTTTTAACTGCTTCTTCGGCGCTAACCTGATAAGACATAAAGGGGAGGTCTCCTATAACCATAGCCCTTTTGGCTCCCCTTGTTACTGCCTTGCAATGGTGAATCATTTCTTCCATGGTTACAGGAATGGTATTTTCATATCCAATAACAACATTGCCTACAGAATCTCCAACCAGTATTAAGTCTATTCCGCATTCATCCAGCTGTGAGGCCATAAGGTAATCATAGGCTGTAAGCATTGTTATTTTTTCACCATTGGTCTTCATTTCATTTAATTTGTTTATATTAATTTTTTCAGCCATAAATAATCTCCTAGCCTTCTAATATTTTTTGTAATTTTTCAAACTTTTCTTTATTAATCCATCCGTTTTCATAAGATATCTTTGCGGTTTCTTTTCCCATGAATTTATAAAATTTTCTACCATCCCTATAATACAATGAGAAGTTTTTTAAATGTTCTTCAATTGTTCCAATGTCCCCTCTTGCTATGGGGCCTGTTAGGGATTCTTTTGTTCCCATCTTTTTTACATTTTCTATTGTGCCCTCTATTAAGCCCATCAGGGCTTTTACTGAGTCTTCTGGTTTTATACCAATTTTTTGGTTTACTTCAACTGCATAATTTAGCAATGTTACTAAATAATTTGAAGCAATACATGCAGATGCATGGTATAAAGGTTTTTTCTTATTGTCAACCTCTATAAAAGTTCCACCAAATATTTTCACTAATTTGGCCAAAACTTCTTTCATCCTTAGGTTAGAATAAGTAATCCCAAACACGGTGCCGCCCAATGTCTTTATTGCCTCTTCTATTGAAGCAAATGATTTAATTGGATGGAGGCATCCTGTATTAGCTTTTTTTTCTCTAGCTTTTTTAAGTATATCTAAGGACTTTGAACCGCTCAAGTGGATAACAAAATAGTTTTTATTCGGGCTTGGATTTAGGTTAAAAATTTTATTGCAAACTTCTTCAATCAAGTCATCAGGGGTAGCAATTATTATGCAATTAGAGCTTTTTATTGATTCTTTTAAATCCCTAGTATAAATTATTAAGTCTTCTTCTCCAACTATTTCTTTAGCCCTATTTAATGACTTGTCTGTCCTGCTAATAATTGAATTAAGTTTAATATATCTTTCTCTGCTCTTGTTTAAAACATGTGCCATGGTTGTCCCTACCCTGCCGGCCCCAATTATAGATATATTTAGCTCTTGCATATATCTCTTCCTTCCGTTTAAGATATTCTTATAGGCATTAATAAATAAAAGAGGTTGTCTTTTTTTGCAGATTTTACCAAAATGGGTTTTAGTGGATCATCTATTTCTAAAATAATTTTGTCTTCATCAATCATATTAATTCCATCCAATAAAAATTGTGGGTTAAATGCTACACCAATATCTTCTTCCCCGTAAGGAACTTCTAGGTCCTCGCTTGAGCTCCCCACTTCTTTTATATCCATAGAAACTTTAAGGTTTCCATTGGTAAAATCAAATTTTATAGGAATATTGTCCTGAGCAATTGATGAAATTCTTTTAACCACTTCTAGTAATTTTTCTTTTTCTATTAATATATGGTGTTTAAAACTTTCTGGAATCAATTTCTTGTAATCAGGAAACTTGCCCGTTAAAAGCCTTGAAACTATTGTTGTTTTTAAATTACTTTTATTGGAGATAGCAAAACTTATTTGATTTTCTTCAATGCTTAAATTTATCACGCCGCCGCCAGATTCTATTTTTAATATATTATCCAATACTTTCCCTGGGATTATTACTCCCTTTTGCTTGTTTTTTAAGTCTATTTTTTCTTCCATGTATGAAAGCCGGTAACTATCGGTTGAAATCATTTTTATTAAATTCTTGTCTATTTCACACATTACGCCTGTAAGCACTACCCTTCCTTCGTCTTCGGAAACAGATCTTTGGGTTTTTCTAACCAGGGTTTTAAATTTAGCAAGTTCTATTTCAAAAATATTTTCTTCTTTAATTTGAGGAAATTCCGGGAATTCTTCAATTGGAAAAGTGTTTAGATTAAAGAAAGCTTTCTGGCATTTAATTTTTAGCTGGTTTGTTTCCTGGTCTAGCTCTAAATCAATTTTAGCCTCTGGGAAATTCCGTAAAATATTTATTAATATTTTAGACGGTATAATTACTTTTCCTTTATTTATAACTTTTACATCAATACTTGTTTTAATACTAGTTTCTAAATCTGTGCTGTATATGTTTAAGTTATCTTCTGCTTCAAGCATTACTCCACCAAGTATATAATTAGATGTTTTAGAAGTAATTGCTCTATTGGAAAATAGGACAGAATCTAAAAGCTTTGACCTTGTAGTTTGTATTTTCATGCTATACCTCTTTAGTAAGTAAATGATTACTAACTATTCTATTATATATAATTAATAATTAAAACATATAACAAAAC
>JAGYOJ010000107.1 GCA_018399435.1 Actinomycetota bacterium
CAGGTTATCGGTCTTAAAGGCCATATATTAAAAGTTGATTACCCAAAGAAATATGCTAACTGGTTTAAAGTTGACCCTATTGACTTAATTGATGCAGAGATTGAAAAGTTTCCAATACAGAAGAATATTATAAGGGCGTTAAAAAAAGCATCAGAGGACGCCGAAGAGATAATAATTGCTACTGACTTTGACAGGGAAGGCGAGCTCATAGGTTATGATGCCTTAAATCTTGTAAAAGAGGTAAATAGCATTATACCTTCAAATAGGGCTAAGTTTTCATCAATTACAGTCAGGGACCTAGACCAGTCTTTCTCCAAGCTTGAAAAATTAGACGAAAACCTTGCATTGGCCGGGGAGGCAAGACAGGACATAGACCTTATTTGGGGCGCAACCTTAACCAGGTTTATATCGCTTGCTTCTTTTCAAATTAAAGATAAATACTTATCAGTGGGAAGAGTTCAAACTCCTACACTGGCCCTTATTGTAGAAAGGGAAGAGGAAATTAATAATTTTAAGCCAGTGCCTTATTGGGTTTTAACCGTAGTTTTAAAAACAAAGGACGGCGAGGAATTTGAGGCAAGGCATAAAAAGAAAAAGTTTACAAAAAGAAAGCAGGTAGAAAAAGCTTATAATTCTTTAGGGAAAATTGGCACAGTAACCGAAATAAAAGAGAAGAACAGGAAGGTAAGGCCCCCTTCACCATTTAATACTACCGGCCTTATAATGGCGGCTAATTCATTTGGGTTTACTGCAAACAAAACAATAAGCATTGCAGAAAACCTTTACATGAATGGATATATAAGCTATCCAAGAACTGATAATACTGTTTACCCTTCTTCTCTGGATATACCAAATACCTTAAAAGAACTGGGCAAATCTTCATTTTTTTATAAAATGTGTTCCCATGTGCTTTCACAAAAAAAGATAAAGCCATCGAGAGGCAATAAGAGATCAACTGACCATCCGCCGATTTATCCTACATCTCCAGCTGAGAAGAAAAACCTCTCAAAAGATCAATGGAAGATTTACGAATTAGTTTCAAGAAGATTTATAGCCACACTCCTTCCAGCTGCAATACTTAAAAGCATTTCTGCAAAAATTGATATAGGTGGCGAGCTTTTTATAGCTAATGGGTCTAATATAATAGAGAAGAACTGGACGCAATTTTATCCATATTACAAGCATAAAGATTCCTTTATACCACAATTGCAACAAAAGCAGGTCCTTGATGTTATTAATAGGAAGATTCATGATAAAGAAACCAAGCCTCCTCCAAGATATACCCAGGGAAAACTAGTACAAAAAATGGAAGAACTTGGTTTGGGCACCAAGGCAACCAGGCACTCTATAATAGGCAATTTAATGAAAAGGGCATATCTTAAGGGGAATCCCCTGCAGCCCTACAAGAAGGCAATTTCGGTAATTAAAATGTTAAAAAAGCATGCCCAAAGAATTTCAACTCCAGATATGACATCTGAGCTGGAAATGGATATGGACGGGATTGCAGCAGGCGATGAGACTAAAGAAGAGGTTGTAGATAAATCAAGGGAAATGTTAAAAGAAGTTATGGTTAACTTAAAAAATGAGAAGGATGAAATTGCCCAGGAGATAAAAAATGGGGTAAAGGAAGATTTAAAGGTTGGAAAGTGTACAGTTGAAGGCTGCGACGGAAATTTAATAATTAGGAGATCCAGAAAAACCAAGAAAAGGTTCATAGGCTGCAGCGCCTATCCAAAATGCAAAAATATTTTTCCGCTTCCACAAAGAGGGCTAATAATCACTACTGATGATAAGTGCAAGCATTGCGGCTATCCCATGATAAAAGTAATTAATAAAGGCAGAAGGCCCTGGAATCTTTGCATAAACCCTGAATGTCCCGGAAAAGATGAAAAATATAAAAATTACAAAAATAAAAGAAAAAGTAAAGCATCTAATAGTTGAGGCAAGCTTTAATCTGCCGCATGATATAAGGGAAGCTTTAGAAAAGGCAAGGGATAATGAAAACAATAAAACTGCCCGGCAAATATTATCCTATATATTAGAAAATGAGAAAATCTCAAAAAAGGAAAAGCTGCCCCTCTGCCAGGATTGCGGTTCTGTTTATGTAAATGTATTTATAGGCAAGGATATCTGCATAAGCGGTGATTTAGGCCGGGGGATAAATGAAGCTGTTTCTGAAGTTTATGGTAAATATTACCTTAGAAAATCAATAGTTGATGACCCCCTTTATTTAAGGAAAAATACTAATAATAATAATCCAGCTATTATAAATATAGAATATTTTAATGGCCAAGGACTTAAACTGGAGGTCAATTTAAAAGGAGGGGGAAGTGAAAACTGCTCTTATCTTTTTATGTTAAACCCTTCAAGCGCTCCAGAGGATATAGTAAATAAGGTTTGCGGGATTGTAAAAAAAGAGGTTACTAAATGTTGTCCGCCTATTATTATAGGGATAGGTTTGGGATCCACTGCCTCAGAAGTTACTAAGCTTGCAAGAAGGGCTACTTTTAGAAATATAAATAAAAGAAATAGCAATAAAGATTACAGGGCTTTAGAAGAAAAAATCTTAGAAGAAGTTAATTTACTAAATATTGGGCCCCAGGGGTTAGGGGGGAAAACTACTGCACTTGCATGCAATATTGAATACAGGCCTTGCCACATGGCAACTTTGCCCATGGCCCTTTTTTTTGGATGTCATTCCTTAAGGAGATTTTCTTCAAAAATATTGCCACCATAAATATCATATGCCACAAATACTGGAAATTTATCTAATTCAATTTTGTATATGGCTTCTGCCCCCAGGTCAGTGTAGGCTATTTTTTTGATGCTCTTTACCTTGGTGGAAAGGTAGGCAGCAATACCTCCAATAGTTATAAGGTATATTGATTTATATTTTTTTAACAAGTTTCTAAAATTACCGCTTCTTGCCCCCTTGCCTATGGTTGCTCTTAAACCCTTTTTAAAAAGTGGTTCTGATAAGTTATCCATTCTTATGCTTGTAGTAGGCCCAAGGGATCCACTATTTTTCCCAGGAGGCTTGGGCGAAGGCCCAACATAAAAAATAGTGCTGTCTTTTAAATCTATTGGCAATTTGCCATTATTTTTTATGGCAGAAATTAGCCTTTTATGTGCCATGTCCCTTGCCCCATAAACTATTCCATTTAAAAGAAGCATATCCCCTGCTTTTAAGTCTTTTATCTTATCTTCAGAAAGAGGCAAATTAATCATAGTCATTGTAATCATTTATTTTATCTTTTTTAAAATAATTGTCATAAGTATCTATTGGCTTTCTTTTTGATTTTATCCTTCTATTCCTCCTGGAGCTAAATACAAGAGCGAATATAATAAAGATTGCAAATACCCCTATAATACCCAGGATAACTATAAGGAAATAGGACAAAAATTTTGTTTTTTTGCCTTCAATACTTATAATTCTTTGCTGGCCATATTTAATATCCCATATGGCTATATTATTATCCCCAATTCTGTTTGCATTGGAATCTATTATTTTTACCGGGAATTTTACCTGGTAAGTGATGCTTAACATATCATTGTCTGCAGCCAGCAAATCATCTAATCTGCGGTAGTCGGAATTTATTTCTGATGTTTGTATTAGCTCATCATCCAGCCTCATGTCAATATAGTCAGTAAAGAAATACTCGCTGTAAAAAAAGTAATCATCTCTTTCCATTTTGGCATAAAATCTCTCAGGCGGATTTTCTGAAAAATTATCTATTGAAACATGCTGCAGGAAATTAATATTATTAAACTCTGTTGATGATTTAAAATGAGTGTATTTTTCTTCTTCAAAAGTTTCTATTTCCCCTTCTGGAAGAAGGGCTATAAGCTTTTGGTGCAATGTCTGGTCGCCAGCTAAAACAACTTCGCCCCTTTGCAGGTATTCAGTCTTTATAATTATTTCAACTATCCTTGTTCCTGAATAATCAGTATTAATCTGCGTGTAAACATCAATTAATGTCTGGTCGCATCCAGAGGCAAATAATATTATCAAAATTAAAACAGCAAGAATTATAAATTTAAGTGTTATGGCTTTTTTCATTTTAAATAATTTTATCATATTGGATATTTATATGATAGAAAAAAGTAACACTTTAGACTTTTATAAACTTATAAATTGCCTCCGCTAGCCCGTCATTATCATTGTCTCCCGCTACATAATCTGCAGCATTTTTTATCTCTTTTGAAGCATTGCCCATGGCCACGCCAATTTTTGCCAGCTTAATCATTCCTTTATCATTTTCACCATCGCCTATGGCCATAAATTCATCTTGTTTTATGCCCAGGCTTTTAATAACTTTTTTAAGGGCATTAGTCTTGCCAGCTCTTTTATCTAAAAAGTTTGTAAAATAAGGCCCTGCTTTTCTAATTTTTATATCATCCCCTAAACCAAATTTTTTAAAATCGGTATTGGTATTGTCCTCAGTTATAATTGTACAAATAAGGATTTTATCCACAGGGGCATCTAAAAGCATATCCGCTAATTTCAAGCCATTTTCTTTTTCCTCTAGATCAGATCCTATGCCATTATAGTCTGATTCAAATAAAAGGTGGCCGTCAATGGTGCATGCTATAAGCTGCTCTCCTATATCCCTTGAAAGTTTTACAATTTTTTCATAAGAAGCCCTTTTAAGGGTTAGGTATTCTAAATTATTTAAGTTTTTATCTATTATTAAAGTTCCATTGGAAAGGACATGCGGGTTTTTTAAGCCAAGGTCTTTAATTATTCTTCTGGCAGAATATATTCCCCTGCCTGTAGAAAGGACTACTTTAATGCCTTTATCCATGCATTTTTTTATAGCTTTCCTGTTTTTTTTGCTTATCTTGTTATTGCTATTATATAGGGTTCCATCTACATCTGTTGCAAGTAATTTAATCAATTCTATCCTTTCAAAAATATTAGCCAGCTTTTTTTGCATAGCTTATATTATTAAAAAATAAAGTCAAATATTTTAAAAAGAGGCATTTATTGGTGGTATATTAGCCAAGTGTTTTAAGCTTTATAATAATTAACTCCCCTAAAATTTTTAAAATGCTTGTCAAAACTAGCCAAGTAATTAATTCCATAGTAAAGCATGGTAGAATAATGGATACAGCCTTTTAAGCTAATGCCAATATTATAATTTTTGCCTAGAATTAATCTTGCAGATTTAATTATTTCAAAATTTATTGGGAGAACTTCATCAATAATTTCATAGAAACTATCAAAAAGTTTTAAGCCAATTTGTAGCTTACCTATTTTTTTATAGCGATGGAGTATTTCCCGAAAAACTTCGCAAGAACTTACTGCAAAAACTTCACCCTTTTCGGCATCTTTTAATATCTTGAGGGCAGTATCTTTGTGCCAATGGGTTTTTCCAATTGCATACATGGGGATATTCGAATCAATAAAAACTTTGATTTTATTGATCATCTAATGTCCCTTCTATTATTTCTTCTTCCAGATCTTCATATTTTTCTGGAACTTCACACTCTAATTTCAGTAATTTCTTAAGGGCTTCGCTTTTGTCAGCTTTAGTTTTAATGCTGTAATAATTGGTAACAGCTTCTCTAGCCATTTCGCCAATGGATTTTTTATTTATTTCAGATTTTTGTTTTAATATTTCATAAACATCTTTTTCGAAAAGCAAAGTAGTTTTTTTTAAGCCTATCATTCCTCCTTATGTATATGGAACCATATACATAATAATAAAAAAAAGAGAATTAAGGCTTTAAATAAGGTTCAATCTGAGATACACCT
>JAGYOJ010000108.1 GCA_018399435.1 Actinomycetota bacterium
TTAAAATATTGTTTTTCTTTTTTATTCTAGCAATAGTTGCATGTGGAATAAATTTTCTTTTTTCTTTTTTAACATTCAATTTCTGTAAATTATCTTCTAAATTTTTAAAAATTTTTTCAATATTTTTTTCCAAATCATCTATCTCGACAAACACAACAGAAGCTTTACGCGTATTGGGGAAAGCTCCCAGCCTTTTTTTAACCCTAAACTTAAAAGGTTTTATATTTTCTAAACTTTTTTCTATAGCATTCTTTATGCTGCCAATTCTTTTTAATCCAGTGTTATTTAAAAATTTTAATGTAATATGGATATTCTTATTATCCACTGGCTTAAAGTCTTTAATATCACTAAAAGGGGTTTTTGCATTTTCAATTTTTTGCCTTATCTCATGGGGTAAATCTATGGCTATAAATAATCTTTTTTTGCTATTTTCACTCATAAACCAAACCCTCTTCTTATAGCAATCATTAGTCTATTTAATATAAATTGTGAAGTCCTAAATTTTATGTCGCCTCTTATGCCTACAAATTTTTTTTCAAATATCTCATAACTATTATCTGGGCATAATACACAACAATATACCAAACCAACATCCTCCCCTTCAGGCCCTGCATAGCCAGTTGCGCTTAATGCAAAACCTGAACTAAATTTTTCTTTTGAACCTTTTGCCATTTCCAAGCAAGTTTGCTTGCTAACAGCGCCATGATTTTTTATTATTTTTTTATCAATATCTAATAATTTTATCTTTGCATCATTACTATAAGATATAAGCCCTCCCAAAAAATATTCTGAACTGCCAGGAACGGCAGTTATCATATTGCCAATAAGGCCACCAGTTATTGATTCAGCAGTGCTTATTGTAATTTTCTTATTAGCTAACTTGATAATCTTTTTTAAATGATAGCCAATTTCAGGATTATTTTTCCCGTATACATTATCTCCAAGCCTATTTTTTATTTCTTTTTCAATTTTTCCTAAATTTTTATCATTATCAGACATAGATATTAAAATTACTTTAATCAGTCCGGGATTAGCTGTAATTCCAATTTTTATATTGGTTTTCTCAGCTTCAATCAATAAGTCTCTAATCCTGGTTTCAATCTCTGTTTCACTGATATCGGTAGTCATTAAAATGTGTTTTTTAATAGAAATTTTCTTATTATTGTTTTTTCTAATTTCTTTAATTTTTGGTATTACATCCTTGTTAAACATGTCTTTCATTTCTCTTGGAACACCAGGGATACAAAAAACCCACTTCCCATTATATTCTTTTCCAAATCCTGAAGCGCTTCCTACCCTAGGCTTAAAGGAATAAGATCCTTTAAGAACATAAGATTGGCGTAGTAATCTATTTTTAATGACTTCTGTTTTTATCTTTTTAATGAACTTCAGACTTGTTTCATCAAGGCTTTTATCCCTTATTAATTTAGTGCCTAGGGCCTCTGCAACTGCCACTCTGGTAATATCATCATCGGTAGGCCCCAGCCCGCCGCTAATAACAATTAAATCAGTTTGGCTTAAGCTAAATCTTACTGTGTTGGATATTTCTTCTTTATTGTCTCTTAAGGTATGTATATATTTGACTTCAATTCCTAATGAGTATAGGGCATCTGCAATATATTGAGAGTTTGTATCTAAAACTAGGCCTAGACTTAATTCTGTTCCAATACTAATTATAGTACAATCCATAATTAAATCTTATCATGCTTTTCTAATATTTTTTTTAATTCATCATCTGAAATTAATATTTCCCTAGGCTTGCTTCCATCATAACCGCTTATTAAACCCTTGTCTTCAAGCTGGTCTATGATTCGGGCAGCTCTTGAGTAACCTAACTTTAATCTTCTTTGGAGCAATGATGCTGATGCATGGCCATAATCTGCAGAAGCCTTTAAAGCATCGTATAATAATTCATCTTCTTCTAAATCAATTGTCTTTTTCTTATTAATTTTTTCAGATATTTCCTTGCTATAATCAGGTTTTTTAACATCTTTAATATAATTAGTAATCATCTCTATCTCTTTTGAAGTTACAAAAGCCCCTTGCAGCCTTAAGGTGGAGCTAGAAGTAGGGGCTTTATACAGCATATCGCCCTTCCCAATTAATTTCTCAGCGCCGCTTTGGTCTAGTATTACCCTAGAATCAACATTCTTTGCTACATTAAAAGCAATCCTTGCAGGAATATTTCCCTGAATTAAGCCAGTAACAATTTTTACTATAGGCTTCTGTGTAGCAACTATTAAATGGATACCTACAGCACGTCCCTTTTGCGCTACCCTACATATGCTATCTTCTACATCAGAAGCAGAAACCATCATCAAGTCTGCCAACTCATCTATTACTACGATGATATATGGCAAGGGCCTTAAATCATTATCCTTGTCTTTCCTTGCATGATAATTATACTCCCCTATGGATTTATAATTTTTTTCAGATAAAACTTTAAACCTATTATCCATTTCCTCTGTAGCCCATGCCAGGGCAGTTGCAGCTTTTTTTGGATCAATAACCACAGGCGTTAACAAGTGGGGTAAGTCATTATAAATGCTAAGCTCTACCATTTTTGGGTCAATCATTATAAATTTTGCATGGCTTGGTTTAATTTTCATAAGCAAGGATATTATAATGCTGTTTATGCAAGAGCTCTTGCCTGAATTTGTAGCACCCCCAATTAAAATATGCGGCATCCTGTCTATATCCATGGTCACAATATCCCCGGATAAACTTTTTCCAAGGGGAACATTTAACATCTTTTTATATATTTCATCAGCTTTTTCTGCAAAAATATCCCCTAAAGTTACTAAACTTCTTATCTGGTTTGGAACCTCTATGCCTATAGCAGATTTACCGGGGATTGGAGTCAAAAACCTTAAATCAGGAGACCCCATAGCTACGCAAAAGTCATCCTCTAGGCTAAGTAATCTTTGAACCTTTACGCCTGGAGCTAAGGATAATTCATAAAGCGTTACAGAAGGTCCTCTTATAACCCTCTTTACCTTGGCCTGCAAATTAAAATCTTTAAATAATTGATTTAAGATATTTGCCCTTTCTTTAACATCCTGCTTATATAGTTTGGGGTGCACATTCTTTGATTTTCTTAATAAGCTTAAAGGCGGAAATTTATAATCTTCATCCTCGTCATAGCTCTTAACTAAAGGCATTTCTAATTGTTCTGATTTGCTTTCTTTTTCTCCTTTATAAAAATCTCTTCCAGCCTCTTTATTATAGCTTTCTTCCTTCTTTCTATAATCTACAATTTCGGGGCTTTTAGCAGCGTTTTTATTAACTTTTGGTTTTATCTTTTTTGTCTCTTCCTGTTCGGGTTTTGTATTATCTTTATATTGAACTGGTTTTAATGAGGCAAATAAAGCTTTTATTCTTTTAAATATATCAATCAAAGAGATTTTAGTAATAATCATTATAGATATAATAACCAAAAAGCTTAAAATGGTAATAGAGCCTAACCTGCTTAATAATCTAAATAATCCATAAAAAATACCTGCGCCAACTATGCCGCCTTTAGTAACCATTACCACCTCATCGAATAAGTTATTTGTATCCTGGGCAACACCTAATAAGCCTAATAATGATAAAAATAATAGTAAAAATCCCCACCCAAACCTTGAAGGCAGGTATTTTATCCTCTTAATAAAAAAACTGATCCCCCATATTAATAAAACAAAAGGGAATATGTATTTGCCTAATCCAAAAATATAAGATATTAAATCATTTACATACCTGGTTAAAATTCCTTTGCCCCCAAAACCAAAAAGGCTGATAAAGAAAAGTATTGCAATCATTATTATAAATATGCCATATACCTCAGTGCGCCTTTTAACATATTTTCTTGATTTATTATTTCCAGATTTTTTGGGTTTTTTGCTTTTTTTTGCCATATTATGTATTAATAATTTTTGTAGTGACTATAGACCTTATTTTTATCTTTTTATAAATATATTTCCGCAGTTTATCATTTACCTGCTTTTCTAATATATTTAAAGTAGTTATATCTTCATTAAAACATCTTTTAATTTCTTTTCTTACTACCTCTTTACACTTATTTATCTTTCTTTCAAAATCTTCTATATATATAACGCCTTTAAATATAAAATCTGGCTCATATACAATCTTTTTATTCTTTTCATCAATCCCTACTACCGCTATTATTATCCCATCCCGTGATAATAATTTTCTGTCTTTTAAAACCATGTCACCCAGGTTGCCTGTACCTATGCCATCTATATATATAGTTTTTAAATTCAGTGATTTAGAAACTCTGCACATATTAGTGTTCATTTTAATAATTGAACCATTACCCACAAGCAATATGTGTTTGTCATCAATACCCATTGAATTTGCTATTTTGGCATTTTGGGTCTTATGTTTGTTTTCTCCATGGATAGGTATAAAATATTTTGGCTTCACAAGGCTTAACATCATTTTAATTTCTTCTTTGGCAGCATGTCCAGAAACATGAACGCCTGCTATTGATTCATAAAAAACATCAGCACCTTGTTCAATTAACATGTTAATTGTATTGGATATAGCTTTTTCATTTCCAGGTATTGGAGATGCTGAAATTACAACCATATCATCATTCATTATTTTTACCCTTTTATGATCGTTTAAGGCCATTTTATTTAGAGCAGATAAGGGCTCTCCCTGGCTACCGGTTGATAGTATTACAATCTTTTTTAAAGGAAAATCATCAATTTTTGTAATAGGTATGATAGTATTATCAGGTATTTTGAGATATCCTAATTCAGAAGAAATTCTTATTGATTTAAGTATCGATTTCCCAGAAATTGCTACTTTTTTTTGCAATTCTTTAGAAACATCTAAAATTTGCTGTATTCTGTGGATATGTGACGCAAAGGTTGCAACGATAATTCTCTTATCCGCCTTAAGGAATTTTTCCTTTAAATTTTTCCCTACATCCCTTTCTGGTAAAGTATAACCTTCTTCTTCAGCATTAGTGCTATCGCATAACATCGCTAAAACACCTTTTTGTCCAGCACTGACTATTTTTGAAAATTGGGTCACCTTCCCATCAATAGGAGACTGGTCAATCTTAAAATCTCCCGTATGTAGAATTGTGCCTATATCTGTATTAATTATTAAACCTACCCCATCAGGGATGCTATGATTGACTCTAAAAAAATCGATATTGAAAGGCCCTATATTTATTGGGGAGCCAGGATCTATTTTATTAAATTCAATATTCTTAAAATTCTCTAAACCATTTAATTTAATTTTTATTAACCCGAGGGTTAACTTTGTAGCATAAATTGGGACATTTATGCTCTTATATAAAAATGGTAAAGCCCCAATATGATCTTCATGCCCATGTGTTACTATAACAGCCTTTACTTTTTTTTTATTATTTTTTATATAAGTAAAATCTGGAATAATATAATCAATGCCCATCATTTCATCATCAGGAAAATTCACTCCACAATCTATAATTATGATTTGATTATCTTTTTCCAATAAAATTAAATTTTTTCCTACTTCATTTAATCCCCCCAAAGGAATTAACTTTACGCTACTTTTCTTTGGCATAATCTCCTATAAAAGAAACCCCCCTATTTTTA
>JAGYOJ010000109.1 GCA_018399435.1 Actinomycetota bacterium
GCTTAGCAGGCGGCCCGTTTCAGCCACTCACGCACTCCTCCGGTAACTGGCATCTGTATATAATAACAGCTATTTTTTAAAAAATCATTAATCTTTATGATATGCGCTCATATATTTTAATACAATTAAAATAATTTTCAAAATCAGTTAAATAATATTTTTAAATTTAGCAACCTTGAGGAATATACTCTAAGATTATAAAATAAATACACTGAAATAAGTGATTATTATGGATAAAAAAAGAAAAAAGAATAAAAAAGAAGATAAGTATATTGATAAAGATTTGCCGGTAACTGATAAAGATCTTCCGGAAAAAGATATAACAGAAGAAGACTTGCCAGATGATGAAGAAGATTTATTTGATTATGTTGAAGAAAAAGACAAGGATTGACAGATAATTTGCATAAGTTAAAAGATCTTGTTTTAAAATTAGACAATAGGGGCTATAAAGCATATAAACAATTAAAGGGAGTATACGATTTTCCTGGATATACTTTACTTATAGATTATGTCCAGGGTGATCCCTATGCTTCCCCTTCCAAGCTTAGGATTAGAGTTCCCCAGGCAAAAGCAGGTTTTGGCTTTAACCTCTTTAAAAACAAATCCAGGAAAATTGCTTTAGAAGACTATATTACAAGAAGCTTTGCTAGAGCAATAAAAAAAGAAAGCAAAGGTAGAAAAGGCAGCGGGAAATCAGGGTTAATAAAAATAGATTGCGGAAAGCAAGAAATCCTGCAAAGGGCATCCTGCAAGGTAGGAAAAAGTTTTGTTGAAATTAGGTTTTACTGTGGCCTTCCAGCCAGGGGAAGAAGAATATTGGCCAAAAATTGCTTAATAATGCTGACAGAAGAGATACCTAAAATAGCAGAATCTTCCCTGTTTTTAAAAAATCTTGACAAAAACAAGGTAGAACAATTCGTAAAGACAGCAGAAGACCAGGACCATTTAAGAAAATTATTAAAAGAAAAAAAACTAATAACCTTTATAAAAAATGGCTCTAACCTTCCCAGGAGAACTGGCATTAGCGACAAACCACTTCCTGAAGATAAGGCAGTATTATTTAAATCCCCTCCTGAGCTGGAGATAGAATTAGAACTGCCAAATACAGGCAAAATAAAAGGCATGGGAATCCCTGAAGGAATTACCCTGATAATAGGTGGGGGATTCCATGGGAAAACAACATTGCTCTCAGCAATCCAAAGAGGGGTATATAACCATATACCAAAAGATGGCCGGGAATATGTGGCTACTGTAAAGGGAGCTGTAAAAATAAGGGCTGAGGAAGGCAGAAATATCCAAAAAGATGATATATCCCCATTTATCTCAAACCTTCCTTTTGGAAAAAATACAGAAAAATTTAGCACTGCAGATGCAAGCGGCAGCACATCACAAGCAGCAAATATAATAGAAGCTTTAGAATCAAGAGCAGATCTGCTGCTTTTAGATGAAGATACCTCTGCTACAAATTTCCTTATAAGGGATGAAATAATGCAAAAAATTGTTTCAAAAGATAAAGAGCCTATTACACCATTTATTGACCAGGTTAAAAATATTTATGATAAATTCAGAACATCCACTATATTGGTTATGGGGGGAGCTGGAGATTATTTTGAAGTTGCAGATAATGTAATTCTTATGGACTCATACTTGCCATATGTAGTAACCAGTGATGCAAAGGATATAATTTCTAAAAGAAAAGACATAAGGGAAAAGGAATCGCCTAAAACTTTTAAAGATATAACAGAAAGAATCCCAATAGCATCCAGCATTAACCCTTATAAAGGCAGAAAGAAAAAAATTAAATCAAGGGGAATGGATAATATAATTTTTGGATTTGAGAAAATTGATTTATCTTCTGTTGAACAAATAGTTGACCCTAGCCAGGTAAATTCAATATCTAATATTTTAAGCTATGCCTTATATAAGAAATATTTTAATGGCAAAAATACAGTTTATGAAGTATTAGGCAAAGTTTTTGATGACATTGAAAAAAATGGGATTGAAGTAATATCCCCTTTTAAAAACCAGCATCCTGGAAGTTATGCATTGCCAAGGATATTTGAAACAGCAGCAGCATTAAATAGGTTAAGAAGCCTAAAAGTAAAACAGAAAAAATAATAAATTAATGAAGTTCACCAAGAAGTTTCTTAGCTGCATTTTCTGGCCCTTTTATCTCAAAACCTTTAACTCCAAGCATGGTTCTCATCTGCCCTACTTGGATATTTTTTTCAAAAAAAGCATGGAAATACTTTTCTGCCAGAGCTTCATGCATGTCTTTATATTGTGGAGGCCCAAAAATATTTGCAAAATATGAATGGGTTATTCCCTCAGATGTTGTTGTGCCTTTACTCATTACAGTGCCTTCCCTAAAAACTCTCAATGCTTCTTTAGGGTCTTTAAAATATTCAATAGTCTTGTGTTCTGAATCAATATTTTCATAATTATTTGCATATAAGATTATGTCTATATCCCAGCCTTGTAATACATTTTCAATGCTTGTTACCGGTAAAATAATTCTAGAATTAGTAAGGTTCGGGCTCATTATAATGGCCCTGTCTATTTGCCCAAAAGCATATCCAGGAGGCAAATCATCCAACCTTAAAAAAGCCCCTATTTCTGTACCGTAACCTTTTACTTTGCCATCCTCTATATTTATGGACCCCATATCATCGGCAATAATTATCATGTTTCTTATATATTCATCAGCAAGTACCCTAAAGGCTTCCAGGGTTTCAGATTTTCCTGCCCCTGTATCTCCAATTATTATAATATTAGACCTTTTCCCATTATTTAATAATATGTTCACCATAGCCCCATGGAATGGAAACCTTCCTTTTTTCATCATTTTAATATTGTGCAAGGTTAAAACCATTTTTTTAAGATAGCCAAAATAGCCAAATCTATCCTCGCCAGGCACGGCCGCAACTAGCATGTCGTTTTCTTTATCATCATAAAAAATTGTTGGGCAAGGACCGATACCGTTAAGTGATTGTTCAACCCCATACAAATAAATTGCATCTGGCTTCTTCTCCAGTTCATGGTCTTCAACAAGTTCAAATAAATTACATAAAGAAAAACCTAGTTCATAAAATTTCCTATTGAAATAAATATGTACGTTCAAAGGCCCTACTTTAGCAGGATAGCATAGCCAATCCCCTGGGTTGATATTAACTATATCTATGGGATTAGAGCTAGCAGGCTCAAACCTGCCAGTCCTCTTATTCATAGGAGGGTTTAATACTAATGGCGGATAAAGCAGGGTCTGCCTTATAATTGGCACATCCTTTAGCTTATCAGCATATTTTTTTGGCATATTAATTTTTTTGGGCAATGCAATTCCTGCAACCTCTGAACCTGCCCTTACCTGCCTGTATATCTTTGGATGCTTGCCGGTAATATTTTCCTGAATATCCCTGTAAGTTCCCCTTATTAAATGCGTGAGCTTCTCTACGGTATCATTAAAAGTCCTGTACGGTCTTTGGTCAAATTTTTCGATAGCTGAATTGCAAATAACAAACCTGTCATAATCCCTCCAGTAATTATAGAGGTATTCAACAAATTCATATAAAAGAGTTCTGTCTTTTGTAAAAACTTCATACTCTTTATGCAATTTTGGTATTAAATCAAGTTTTATCTTTGTTAGTATTTTTAAAGTATTTTCCAGCCTCTCTATATTTTTATCATCAATATCTAAGCCTTGAAAAATTCCCAGCAAAGGAGAGTCGTGCTTTTCTAATTTTTTAATACAACTTTTTAAAATTTCAGAAAATAATTTGCTTTCAAGCAATTCTTCAGAAGTCTCGCAAACCCTCCTTTGTATCTTTAGAATTACTTTTCTTTCAAATATACTATACTGATAAATTTCCATTTAAACCCTTCCGGCATTTAACTTAATAAAATGGCGCGCCTGGGAGGATTCGAACCCCCAACCTTCGGATTCGTAGTCCACTGCTCTATCCAGTTGAGCTACAGGCGCATTAGCTATAATTTTATAACAAAAATAATTATTAAAATCAATTAATAAAATGTCAAAAATTTTTATAAGGAAAAAATAGTTATTTTTTCCTTTTGCCAAACCTCCTTGCAGAACAATCATTAACTGTAAACGAATAGCCTTCTTTAAGGCAGTGTCTCATTATCTGATAGGTTAATTTTCTGCTTCCGTATAGAAAATACTTCCTGGAAAAAGCCATCCCTGACTGATATATTTCTCCCTCTATATTGTTAATATTGTTTTCATTAATTAATAATTCCTGCAATGTTAATTGATCAATTCCGTAAGAATCCAGTTTTTCTAAACAGCCCAATAAGTCATTTTTTTGTTTGGGGTATGCAGGAACTTCCACTGCCACATAGTCAAATAATTTTCTTGCAACTTTTACTTTCTCAATAACCTTATTACTGTAATTTGTCCCTGCAAGGTTAAACCTGATCTCTTTTATTCCCAAATCCCATAAGGTTTTAAGATTTTTAGAATTAGCCATAGCGCCATTTGTATATAACCAGAAGTAAATATCTGGCTTTTCTTCTTTTATTTTATCCACATAATATTTAACTTGCGGCAGATACAATAAAGGCTCCCCACCGGTCAAGCCAATACCTTCTATTTGATCCTTTTTTCTGTAAAAATCCTTCAAGCAAACCTTTCTGTTATACTTTTCATCTTCTTCAGGCTTGCCTGCTTTATAGGAATTAACAAAACAAAAAGGGCAATCCAGGTTACACCAATATCCAAAGACAAATGTCATGCTTTTAGACCTTGTGCAAATATCACAGCCCTTTATTAATGGGCCAGTGCTTATGCTCTGATAAGACTGGTGAAACTGCAATTCTTTTATTTCTTCCTGAAGATCTTTAATTTCTTTTAAAACTTCGGCTTCCTTGTATTTTAACTCCAATATATTAATATACCTACCTCTCTTGATTTAAATAATTATTATAGCCTGCAAAACCTCCAGCCAAATTATATACATATTTAAAATCTTTTCCTAATAAGATGCTTGAAGCCAAAGAGCCCCTCAAGCCAGAAGCACAGTACACAAAGGTTTTTTTATGCGGATCCAATTCTACATATCTATCCCTTATCTCATGTACAGGAATGTTTATGCTATTTCCTATTTTCCCTTCTTTAAACTCAAAAGTATTTCTCACATCTACCATCTAGATTTGTTTTTCTTCTTTTAATAAATCCTTTACACTATTAGGCTGGATAAGTTTTACTTTTGATACCGGGTTTCCGCTTCTTGCCCAGTCCTGTATGCTATCCTGGTAATAATAAATATCTTTATCAAATCCCATTCTTCTTAACACTTTAAAATCATGGTAGGCATTGGCGCTATCTTCAGCAATTATTATTATCTCAGAATCCGGATCTATAACCCAGCCTGCGTAACTTGAAAAACTGCCAGAAAGCTTTATATTATATGACTTTACTATATGCTGGGCCCCAAAAGAATCATAGCCTCTTGAATCTACTAATACTTTATCATTTTTTTCTAAAATCTTTTTTAAGCTTTTAGTATTTAGAGGTATTAAATTCCCTAAATTTTTTAAAAGATTTGGCCCCTTT
>JAGYOJ010000011.1 GCA_018399435.1 Actinomycetota bacterium
TTCGGCATTGGCTTTGCCCATACCAGTTTTTACTGCCAAGTAATCCCTCTTCTTATAGCTACCCTTATATAAGACAGTATTACCATTTACAATTTTACTTTTTATATTAAGCAAAGAAAGAGCCCCGGAAAGTTCAAAATCCAGAGCTCCTATTATTAAGCTAATACCCAATTTTACTCTTTGTAAATATTAATAATTTCACCTAAAAAATCTAAAGCTTCTTTTTCAGGCCTCTGGAAAGAATTCCTTCCAATGATTGACCCGAATGCTCCGCCTTCTCTTATTTGTCTAATTTCTTGTAAAACTTCTTTTCTCCCTTTTGCAGGGCCTCCAGAAAATATTACTATCCTTTTGCCATTAAAAGCTCCCTGGACTACATGTTTAATTCTATCTGTAAGGCTTGCAACAGGTATTTCATATTTCTCGTATACCTTCTTTGCTTCTTCCTTTTCAATATGGCTTGAGGGCGGCTTAACCTTAATCAGGTGGGCGCCTAATTGTGCAGCTATTTGGGCAGCATAAGCTACCACATCCAAAGCTGTTTCACCTTTTTTTGATAAACCAGATCCCCTTGGATAAGACCATATTACCACTACTAAACCATTTCTTTTTGCTTCTAAGGCGGCTTCTTTTACTTCTTCATACATCTGTTTAAAATTACTGCTCCCTGGATAAATTGTAAAACCTACCGCGCTACAGCCTAATCTTAATGCATCTTCAACGGAAGCAGTGACAGCAGGAATAGGGTCTCCTGATATGTCCAATGTATCATGGCTATTAGCTTTTAGTATTAATGGGATTTGCCCAGCATATTTTGTAGCAATTGTTTGTATGGAACCCAGCGGCGCAGCATGCGCATTTAGCCCTGCCTTAAGGGCTAAATTAACATGGTATTCTGGATCATAACCCGCTGGATTAGGAGCAAAACTTCTTGCTGGGCCATGTTCAAAGCCCTGGTCAACAGGAAGGATTACCATTTTTCCAGTTCCTCCCAGTTCACCCTGCATTAGAATCCTGTACAAGTTCCTTAAAATTCCTGGATTTTCGCTGCTATACCAGCTAAGAATTTCATTAATTTTTTTATTCATTAAGACCTCCAATCATATTATTTATTTTTATTATAAAATTTAGGAAACTATTAGTAAAATATCTTTTACTTAGTATATTGTGTAATTACGCATTTATGCTATAATGTAAATATGCTAAAATCAAAATTTATCTTTTTATATCTTTTAATATTTTTGTTAATTAATTTTAGTTTCATGCCACCTTTATATGCTGACCAGAGAAGGCCCTTTATTTACCCTTTAAAAGGCAGGGTTATTACAAAATTTAGGGATGAATATTGGCACCAAAAAGAGCAAAAATACTTGCGCCATACCGGAATCGATATAAAGGGCAAAAGCGGCAATAAAATTGTGGCTGCAGGAAATGGATACGTCAGTTATGTAGGTTTTTCCCCTATTGGGGGAAGGACTATTGTAATAGAGCATAATAAAAAAATCAGGACTACCTATCTTAATCTTTCTAATATTTTTATATCTTTTGGAGATTATGTAAGGCAAGGGGAAAAAATAGCCACAATAGGGGCGGAATCTGATCCTTCCAATACAGAAGTACATCTTCATTTTGGGGTGATATATGATGGAAAATATTTAGACCCAGAGGATTTATTAAGTATAAGTTATGAGGATATTTCTAAATATCTTTATTTAAATTATTTAGCAAATGATTTCTACATTCAAACACATTTATCACATAAGCCAGTAAAATATATTTGGTAACCGTCAATTTTTATTCCACAATTCTTAAAAATATTTTTTTCTGCATTTTCAATAATTCTAATTTTTAAAGCATTATTCAAACATTTATTATTAGTTATAACCCTTCCGCATTTTTTACAAATTAGATAATTTGGCACTCCCCTGGTTTCTTCATCTGAAAAGACATAAAATGATTTTTCTGTCCCAAAATTTATCTTCCCAATTAAATTTAGCTTCACTAATAATTCTAAAGTCCTATAAACGGTAGCAATGCCAATATTGTTATCTTCCTTCTGTACCATTAGATATATGTTTTCTGCCGTCCTGGGTTCTTCAAACTGGCTTAATTTTTGTAATATCAGCCTTCTGGGGGCTGTAAGCCTATGGCCTGTATCCCTTATCTTCTTTTCCCAATTATTTAATTTTTTCTTTACTTTTTTCATATCTTATTTTAAATAAAATTATATATTTCCTTTGAATAGGCAAAAAAATAATTTTAATACTTCTAGCTGTTTAAATTTATATGTTAACATATTTTGCTAATATAGCAGGCCCCTTTTTAAGCTAATGGCAGATATTTAGCCCTAAAAGGAGCCTAACACTTTACATAAAAATTTTAAATGCTAAATTAAGAGGCGTCTTTAGAAGATTCAGCTTTTTTTTCCGGGTATACAATTATTATCCAATAAACCACTCCAACTAATATCGCTCCCCCTATTATATTTCCTAGAGTTACTGGAATTAAATTGCCTAAAAATCCACTTATATTTAAATTAGATAAATTACTATTAGGGGCAATGCTTTTAAAAGCTTCTAGCACCTTGCTATTATTTTTTAATAGCATGCCAAATGGAATAAAATACATATTAGCAATACTATGCTCAAATCCTGAAGCAACAAATGCTGTAATGGGAAATATAATTGCAGCTACTTTGCTCACAACGCTCCTTGCGCTAAAGCAAAGCCAAACAGCAAGGCATACTAACATATTACACAAAATACCTCTAGAAAAAGCTTCCAAAAATGTTAAATTTACCTTACTTGCAGCTATTGATAATGCCTTGGCCCCCAAGAGATAATCCCCTATAGTCCAAATATTGCTAATGTACACTAATAGCCCAATTGCAACTGCTCCAATAAAATTTCCAAGATAGCTTACGCCCCAATTTTTTAAAAGTTGCTTGTAAGTAACTATGCCAGAAGCAAAACCCATCACAATCAAATTATTGCCTGTAAATAATTCTGCCCCTGCAATTATAACTAATACCAATCCCAGGGAAAATGTAAGGCCCCCAATAAGCTTAGTTAGGCCCACGCTTAAGCCAGAATCAAATATGACCATGGTATAAAATTCTGCGCCAAGGGCTATAAATCCGCCTGCTAATACTGCTAGCATAAATAAACTTAAAAAACTTAAGTTAGCCTTTTTGGTTGCAGCAGATTCAGCCCTTTTTGCCATATCTGATGGGGCGTAATCATCAAAATTAAACTCTTTTGCAGTCAAGTTCCTCTCCTTATAGATAATGATAATCAATATCTATAAGTATATTTTTCAATTTATTTTTGTCAAGAAAATTAAGGAGTTTTTATAAAAGCAGTAATTTTAAATAGCCTAATAGGGTTTTAATTTTCTAAAAGAAAGTCTTCTTCTTTCCATTCCTCAATGCCGCCAACCATGTTGTATACTTCTTTAAAGCCATTATCTACAAGAATCTTTGCTGCCCGCCTGCTTCTGCTTCCAAGTTTGCAGTAAACAATAATTTTTTTATCCCTCGCCACTTTGCCTAATTTACTTTCCAAGCTATCAACAGGAATATTAACAGAACCTTTAATATGGCCGGATTCATATTCTTCTTCTGTCCTTACATCAATTAAAAAATAATTATCATTTTCAACTAGGCTATTTACCTCTTTTACAGTAATATCCTGGATAAATACTTCTTCTATTTTATCTTCTGTTTTGGTTTCCATTATATTTTCCTCTTTTACTGTAACAGCTGCCTCTTCTGCTTTCTCTTTGCTTGTCTCTCCTACCGCTTTCGTTTTAACCGTATTTTCTGCCCTACAGGATGGGAAAACAAGTATAAACGCTATTATTAAAATTATTAATATTCTCTTATCCATATGGTCTATAATTTTTAAATATTTTTATGCTTCTTCCTTTAAAACATGCTTATATATAGCTTTTCCTAAGCCAGCATTATAATTATTATCTGTTACTATATCAGCTTTTTCTAATATTTCTGGATATGAATTCTTAACAGCTATATTTAGTCCGCCAATATCAAACAAGCTAAGGTCATTGTAGCTATCGCCAAATACTATAACTTGTCCAGGTTTTACCCCCAGCAAATTTAATATTTTTCGCAAAGCATTACCCTTGGTCGCCTCTTTATTTAATATATCAAAAAAATATTTTCCAGACCGTATTATCTGCACAATATCAGAGTAATTTCTTCTTAAATAAGCATCTAGGGGGTCTGTTGCCGGGATGGTAATATTTATATTTGCAGTATTCTTTGAAAAATATTTTGTCTCCAGGCTTTCAACCTGAATTAATTTTTCGCCAACTGCTTTAATATAATCCATATTTGGATGGTATTCTTCGTAAAAAAGCTTCCCTTCAAGAATACAGGTTATAGGCTTATACCCTTTATTCTTTACTTCCTTGATAATATCAAAATAGTATCCAGGATCTAACCTGGTTGAATTTATAACCCTTAAATCCTTATTTAAGATTGCAGCTCCACTTAGAGTTATCTGCGGCAACTCAAGATCGAGCTCCCTTATTACTGGATATATAGCATTTATCGATTTACCTGTAGCTAAAATTATGCCTATGCCTTTATCCTTGCATGCAAATAATGCTTTTTTATTCAAACGTGGCAATTTAGATTCACCGTCAAGTAAAGTGCCATCGACATCTGTTACTATTAATTTATACATCTTCTTACCTTAAGAATATTTAATTTTAAAACCTGGATTGACAAAAAGGATTCTGCAAATAAGTTTAATTTATTTTAAACAGCAAAAATTTTTATCATATATGTGTTGCAAGGCCAAATACATCTTCGCTAGCCTCAAGGACCGATTCTGCAATAGTTGGGTGAGAATGTATTGTTTCTGCAATATAGTCTATTGGCAATTCGCCTTTCATTGCAACTACAGCTTCATGTATAATATCAGAAGCTCTTGGGCCAACTGCATGTGCCCCAAGTATTTCACCTGTTTTTTCTGATGTAATTATTTTTACAAATCCAGTAGTTTCATTATCTATTAAAGCTTTGCCATTATGGGTAAAAGGAAATTTCCCTATCTTTATGGATATACCTTTTTCATTAGCTTCTTCTTCATTTAGCCCCACTGCGCCAATTTCTGGATTTGTAAATATTGCATAAGGCACTGAATTGTAATCAATATTTTTTTCTTTGCCTAATATATTTTCAATAGCAACTTTGCCTTCAGATGAGGCTACATGGGCAAGCTGCATTCCGCCTATAACATCCCCTATTGCATATATGTTTTTAATATTTGTTCTAAATCTTGAATCAACTTCTATAAAACCTTTGCCGTCTTTAGAAATTCCAACTTCTTCTAAACCAATGTTTTCAGTATTAGGTTTTCTTCCAACAGAAACTAAAATCTTTTCTACTTCTATTTCCTTGCCATCGCTAGATCTACAAATAAAGCTGCCATTGCTTCCATTAACTTTTTCTATAGTGGTATTGGTAAGAACTTCAATATCCTTATCTTTAAAAACATTAGATATCAATTCAGATATATCACTGTCTTCAGCTGCTAATATTTTAGGCAGCACTTCAACAATAGTTACCTTAGTCCCTAAAGAGGAAAATATATTTGCAAATTCAGAGCCTATTATCCCCCCTCCAACTATTAGCATTGAAGAAGGCAAGCTTTTAAGGGAAAGCACTTCCCTATTAGTCAGTATGCCATCCTGTGAAAAATCAAATGGCTTAATCTGGCTGGGCGAGGATCCGGTTGCTATAATTAGATTATTAAACTCAAGTGCTTGGCCATCAATTTCTAATTTATTTTCAGAAGCAAGACTTGCTTTGCCTTTTATAAGATTAATATTATTCTTTTTAAAATGGCTTTCAATTGACTTCCTGAGAATATTTACTACAGAATCTTTTCTTTTCATAGCCCTAGAAAAATTAACATCATAGTTCCCTACATTAATTCCTATAGCCTTTGCGTTTTCAATATAGTCCAAGGTTTGAACTAGATGAAATAAGGATTTTGTAGGCATGCATCCCCAATTAAGGCAAACGCCCCCAAGGTGGCTTTTTTCAATTACAGTAGTATTAATTCCCTTTTTTGCTGCCCTTATGGCTGTTATGTAGCCGCCAGGCCCTGAACCTATTATTGCTAAATCTGTTTTATTTTGCATGTTTACTCCTTTAAACTAATTTAAAAATAAAATATAATTTATCAAAATGTTAGAAAAAAAAATATTAAAAAAAGCAATATATAATTGTAACCCTAACCAGATAGCCTATCTTGACCTTAAAACTATTGATTATAATAAAGCTTACAATTTACAAGAAAAGCTCTTTGAAATAGTCAAGCAAAAAGATGGATTAGGGTTTTTATTGCTCCTTGAGCACAAACCAGTAATCACTATTGGAAATAATAAAAATTTAGATAATCTGCTAGTAAATGAAAAAAAAATAAAACAACAAAAAATTGACCTGGTTCAATCAAATAGGGGCGGGGATATTACTTTCCACGGCCCTGGACAACTTGTAGGTTATCCAATAATAAATTTAAAACATATTAAAAAAGATTTATCCCTTTATGTTTTTAATATCGAACAACTAATAATAGATTTTCTTAGCTCCTATCAAATTAAGGCAGTTAGAATACCTAAACATAGGGGTGTATTTATTGATAATTTTAAAATTGCTTCTATAGGCATTAGAATAAAAAAATGGATAACCATGCATGGATTTGCAATAAATATCAATACCGATTTAAATTATTTTGACAATATTATTGCATGCGGATTAAATAATTATAGCCAAACATCCCTTAAAAAAATTTTAAACCAGGCAATACCAATGCCTTATGTCAAAGAACAGATAGTTACAAATTTTATAAATATTTTCAAAAAGAGAGTAATAGAAATTTAACCATTTTCTTCTTTTTTTAACACCTCATAAATTTCTTTTAAAACCTTTAAAGGCTCCCTTATTAATCTTTTTGGGAAAAATGGCATTAATGTAGCCACTGCTTTTTTCATATCCTCTGTCATTCTATGAGGCTTAGTTAAAATCCTATTGATAAAATCTTCAGCAAACACTGTTCTAAGATGCCTTCTGTCAATTTCAATTTTTTTGCCACAATTATTGCAGGAAACACTTTTTAAATAATTACCTATGTAATGCACCGTATGTGAAACTTCTTTATTGCAATTGACGCAAAACAAGGTAATTTCTTTTTTTTCATCTTTTACCATTTTACCTTTACACATTCTTATTGCTTATATAACAAGCATTTCAGGATTTTCAACAAGTCCAACTATGCTTTCTAAAAATCTTGCCCCCATTGCCCCATCAACAATCCTGTGGTCAACTGCAAGTGTTATCTCCATATAGGAGCATGGCTCTATTTTACCATCCACTATTCCAGGCTCATCATATATTGCGCCTACTGCAAGTATGGCTGCCTGGGGAGGATTTATTATTGCTGTAAATTGCCTGATTGCTTTATACATTCCAAGATTGCTAACAGTAAAGGTTCCATTTGATATCTCTTCTAAGGCAAGCTTTCCTTCTTTGGCTTTACCTATAAGCTCTACCCTTTTTTTAGCAATATCTAATATAGATAGCCTATCAATATTATAGAGGGTAGGAACAATTAAACCTTCTTCTACTGCTATAGCCATGCCAACATTTATATCATCATAGATTATATGCTGTCCATCCTGCAGGGATGAATTAACCTCTGGAACCTCTTTTAATGCGCTGGCTGTAATTTTTAATATAAAATCAGTATAAGTAATTTTTACGTTATAAAGAGAGGACACTTTTTCTTTTAACCTATTCCTTAGGGATACAAGATTTCCTGCATTTGCTTTTGCAGTTAAAAGTATATGGGGTATGTCTCTTTTAGACTGGGACATTCTCTCTGCTATAACTTTTCTCATTCCCTTTAAAGGAGTTTTTGACTTTACAGAAATCTCTGATGGCCTTTCTTCTTTTGGCGCTGCCTTCTCTTTTTGTTTTGAAAAAGATGCTACATCATCTTTTACTATCCTGCCCTTAGGGCCGGTGCCTTTTATCCCTGCTTTCTTATAATCTATTCCCAGTTCAGCTGCAGTTTTTCTAGCAAGGGGAGATATCCTTATTCTTTCAGGCTCTTTAGCCTTTTTATATGATAAGACATCGTCTTTTGTAATTCTTCCCCTTGGCCCTGTGCCTTCTATGCTGGATAAATCTATATCATTTTCTTTTGCCAATCTTTTTGCCAGCGGACTTGCTTTTATCCTTTCTTCAGCGCTTTCATCTATTGCCTGGGGAGTAGTTTCTACTTTAGCTTCAGGAGCTTTAACTTCTTCTTCTTTTTTTTCTTTACCCTTAGTTTCTTTTTTTATAGCTTCTTTATCTACCTCTTCATCTTCTTCACCGATATAAGCTACTACTTCAGTTACAGGGACTTCGTCTCCTTCGCCCTTTAATATTTTTTTAAGGTAGCCTTCATTATATGCTTCAACTTCTAATGACACTTTATCTGTCATTACTTCAAAGAGCACGTCTCCTACTTCTATTTTATCTCCTTCTTTTTTATTCCATTTCTCTATAGTGCCTGATTCCATGGTTAGGCCCAGTTTAGGCATTATTACTTCATGCATATTTTCCTCCCGTAGAAAAATAATCAATATATTCTAAATTTCATAGTGATTATATTATAATAGATAAAAATAATAAACAAAAAAAAATTGCAGAAATGCAATTTATATCAAAATTAGCCTAAATTAGTTAAGATATCTTTCCATTTATTGATACCGCTAACTTAATTTTTACTATTTAGCTCTCTGTTATAACTTAATAGCATAGTATATTTCTTTTATATCTACATAAATATTTATGTTAAAATAATTTTAAAATTGTAATATTTATGGGGGCTATAATGAAAAAACTTGGAATTGGCATGATAGGTTACGGTTTTATTGGCAAGGTGCATACATTAGCTTATAAAAATCTTGATTATTATTATGATAATGTTCCTGCAGATATTAATATGGTAGGCGTATACTCTAGAAACATAGAGAATGCAAATCTGGGAGTAAAGCAGGGAGGTTATAAATTTGCAACTGATGATTATGAAGAAATAATAAATAATGATGAAATTGATGTTATAGATATATGTACCCCTAATTATCTGCATAAGGAAATATTTATTAAAGCTTTAGAAAAAGGAAAACATGTACACTGCGAAAAGCCTCTGGCTTTAAACCTCTCTGATGCTAAGGAAATCCTAAAAATATCTAAAAAATACCCCCGCCTTAAAACCCAGATTACTTTTGAATACCGTTACCAGCCTGCAATTATGAGAGCCAAACAGCTTATCGAGGATGGGTTTTTAGGAAAAGTTTTCAGTGTACGCGGAGCTTACCTTCATTCTGGCTATATTGACCCCGAGAGGCCAATAAGTTGGAGGCTTCAAAAAAAGTATAGTGGCGGGGGAGCCTTATATGATATGGGGTCTCATTTAATTGATTTAACCAGGTTTCTTTTAGGTGATTTTTCTAAAGTTTTTCTAAAACAAAACACTTTTATAAAGAAACGGCCATTAAGGGATAAAATTAAGAAGGTAGATGTAGACGTAGATGATATTTCTATCTTACTTTTTGAAATGGCTAATGGCGCAATGGGAACAATTGAAGCATCAAGGCTTGCAACTGGCTCAAATGATGAGCTTAGGCTTGAGATACATGGCCAAAAAGGCGCAATTAAATTTAACAGCATGCAGCCAAATTTTTTAGAAGCTTATGATACAAGAAGCCCTGGTAAGCCAATTGGCGGCAAAAGGGGATTTATTGCAATAGAGACAGTACAGAGATACCCCAAGCCTGCAAACCAGTTCCCGGGTCCAAAATTTACAATAGGCTGGCTGAGATATAGCCTGGCAAATACTATGGACTTCATAATAAATATTGTTGAAGATAGAAAACCTTCTACAGGAATTATAGAAGGATATAAAACTCAGGAAACACTAGAAGCCGCTATCATTTCAAATAAGGAAAAGAAATGGATTAATTTACCATTAAAAATATAGAGAATTAAAAATTAAGGCTTAACTTGTCTGGCCATGATAATCCTTTTGGTTAATTTTAAAACTTTATATATAAAGCACTTTATAAACCTTAAGCCAGGTATCGCCCTGGATTCAATTCTTATAAATATAAGGCTGAATTTATTCTAATTCTGTATAAAACTTTTTATCTCTAAGTGTAAAAGTAACTGTCTTAGCCGAAAGGATAACACCTTGCTTTGCCATAGTTTACTGCTGCTTGTGATATAATAATATAACTATGAGAAAACTATTTATTATTATCTTACTAATTACAATAGCCACAAGCCTTTCATGTTCTTTTATGCCCAATAGCGTAGATGAAGACAGGTATTTATTATTACAGAAAAAATCTATTGAAAAGAATAGGGAGCTAGGGAAAATAATTTCAGAACAAGAGAAGCAAATATATGATTTAGAAAATAAGCTGGATAAAAGCTTAAAAAACGAAGAAGAAATACAAGCAATAATTAAAAATTTAAACAAACTTGTAAAAAATGTGTTTTATGTTTATGGATTTAATGGATCACAAGAGGTTTTTGGCACTGGTTTTACCATAACTTATAAAGGGAAATCCTATTTTGTCACTGCAGGGCATATTGTTGATGGCAATTGCGGATACCATAATAGGTTAGGTTTTAAGCAAAACCTAACCAAAGACTGGCATTACCCCAAAATTTTATGTTATAAAAATGATTATAAAAATGATTATGCTATATTTGAAGGCAGAGGCATTTACACAAGCTTCGAGGTAGATACCGGGGACAGTGCCGGCTACATTATGGGCAACCTTGAATTAAATGATAATATTATTAAAAGCTCTTATTCTAGTATAGCGCTCGGCGAAAGCGGAAGCCCTATTATAAATAATTCAGGCAAAGTTACTGCTTTTAGAATAACAGCTTGGAAAAATACTGATATAGATAAAATAATTGAAGCTATTAATGATATAGAAGAAAACTAAACATTTTGCAGTATATCCCAATAAGCTCCCCTTTGACCCTGCCTTATGGCTTCCTGTAATTTTTGGTTTTTATTGTAATTATAATTTTTTTTAGAGCTTTCGCTTGCCCCTATAAAAAACCTTTTATCATCTTCTATTATGCTATTGGTATACTCTACTATCTCTGCGCCTAATTCTTCAGATATGTAAAAGATAGGATTTAAAAAACTAAGATTCTTATAATAATTGCCAAATATATTCTTTTTATAATCTTTATTTTTAATGTTTTTTTTCACTAGTTGAGAAAGAATGGTCCCAGGATAAATTCTAATTCCATAGGAAATACCGGCACAGGTAGGATTTAATTTTTTTACATATTCTATAGTATATTTTATGCTCTTTTTATTTTCCCCGGGTCCGCCTACTAATAGATCAAACATAAACTTTATACCATATTTTTTACAAAGCTCTGCTACTCTTTTAATATCTTGGGGCTTATGCCTTCTATTAAGGTTTTTAAGAATTTTTAAATCTGCACTGTCAATTCCAAAATTAATCCCTGTACAGCCAGCATTTCTTAGTTTTTTTGCAAATGTTTCACTAAAAGGTACAGGGCTCATGTATGTATACCATTTGATGCTTTTGCCTAAATTATTGTCTATCATCTCATCAATTAACTCTTCTGCATGGGCTATCTCTGAATTAAATTCACTATCACAGAAATGCAGGTAATTGATTCCCTTTTTTAGCAAGTTTCTCATTTCATTTATCAAGTTATTTATTGGCCTAACTCTTACATTGCTGCCTTTAATCAAGGGGTCAGCACAATATATGCATTTTCTTCCGCACCCCCTTTTTGTCTCAATACTTCCCATTCCCCCTTCCCTAAAATATTTCCTATTATCAACAAAATCCCTATAAGGAAGGGGAAATACATCTAAGCTATTATAAGGGGAAGCTGAATTTGTATAGTTATGATAAATAACGCCCTTTAATCCATCAATTGCTTTGCCTTCCCTTATTGCTTCAGCTAATTTGAAAAAATTATATTCTCCATCCCCAATGACTCCATAATCTCCGCCAAGGTAGCTTAGCATAGCGCCAGGCATTATAGAAAAACCACTTCCTCCAATAATAATTGGGGAATTAGAATATTTTTTTAGGGTATTTATAATATTTTTTGCTTCAGGCAAAAAGTTATCCCTGCTTAAAAAATAACAGTCATCACTATTTCTAATGCTTACTCCTATTGCTAAAAAAGAATTATTGTTTAATTTTTTTAAAATATCTTTTTTTATATCATCAGAAAAATTTAGATCAAGGAGCACTGGCTCAAAACCTTTAGCTATTAAGGCACCTGCAATATAATCCAATCCTATAGGGGCTATAGGCGGTTTGATTAAATTGGAATTGATAAGCAAGATTTTGCTTTTACCATTTTGCATTTAAATTTTATATATCTAAACTGTCTATAAAATATTTAAATAATTGGCTATGCTCTTTTAATATTAATTCTGCTGTCCACCTTGATGCCCTACCTACTACAAGCGGGCATTTATCTTTGCTTCCACAAACCTTATGAAACTCTTCCTTCTCTTTATAATCTAATAGATTAAATGATTTTCCAAATATATTTTTCTGTATGTCTTTACATATAACAGTGCCATATGTTTTTATAAACCTGTCGTAAAGATTTTTAACAACCCCATATACCCCTGATTTAGAGGAAGAAGTATTAAAATCTTTTTTATTTCTGCCTAAAATTTTGCCTATAAATAATGAACCCCCTGCAAACCCTCCACATCCTGAAACAATTGTAAGGCCTCCTCCGCCAGCTAAAGCAGTAGAAGCTTTAAAAAGCTCCCCGCTCTTCAAATTAAATGCATCTTCTAATGCGCCCACTGTACACTGCGCACAACTCCTGTACCTAGATTCGTATTCTTTGCCCAAGCAAAAGGCTTTATTTATTATTCTATCTTTATTTTTTTCTTCCATGAAAATATGGTTAAGTTAATAATAAAAAATTTTAATTATTATGCAGAATATTATGAAATAATTATAGCTATCTTCTAGGCTTTGGACAATGCTTCTTTGATCCCTTCTTCAATTCTTTCTATGCTTGGTATCATTTCTTTTTCTAAAACAAGGCTATAGGGAACAGGGCAATTCCTGCCTGCAATTCTTTTTATTGGAGCATCCAGCCAGTCAAATCCTTTCTCTGCTACTTCTGAGACCACCTCACCCATAAAGCCTCCAAATATAGGGGCTTCCTCTATACAAACTAACCTATTTGTCTTTTTAACCGAATCTATTATTAAATCTATATCCAGCGGCCTTAATGTCCTAATGTCTATGACTTCACAATCAAGCCCTTCTTTCCCGCTTAGATTTTCTGCAACTTCAAGAGATTTCTGGACCATTAAGGAAGTAGCTACTATAGTTACATCTTTTCCTTTCCTTTTTACATCACCTTTACCTAAAGGGATTTTATACATTTTTTCAGGAACATCCTGGATATATTTCTTATTTTTATAAAGCAGCTTATGCTCTATAAAAATAACTGGATTATTATCATAAACTGATGAGACAAGTAGGCCTTTTGCATCATAAGGGCAGGAAGGCATTACAACCTTTAGCCCTGGGATATGGGCTACCAAAGCCTGGAGGCTTTGTGAGTGCTGTTCTGCAGCCCCTGTGCCTCCTCCGCCAGCAGCCCTTATAACTAAGGGCACTCTAGCTTTTCCACCAAACTGATACCTTATCTTTGCAGCCTGGTTAACAATCTGGTCCATTGCAATTGTGATAAAATCTGAGAACATAATCTCAGCAATTGGCCTCATCCCGGTGACTGCGCTTCCAATGCCAACACCAACAAGTGCAGCTTCAGATATAGGGGTATTTCTAATCCTTTCTTTGCCAAATTCTTCAAGCATCCCAACAGATACGCCAAAAGCTCCCCCATATTCAGCAATGTCTTCTCCAATAAGAAAAACATCGGCGTCTTCTCTCATCATTTGTTGCATTGCTTCCCTTATAGCTTCCAGATATGTTATTTTTCTCATTTATATAATCTCCTTTATTCTTCTTTTAAACAATATACATCATCCTCTACTCTGGCTGGATCAGGGAAAGGGCTTTCTTTAGCAAATTTTACTGATTCTTCTATTTCGGTTTTTACTTCTGCTTCAAGTTTTTTAATATCTTTTTTATTTATAATTTTTTCTTCTAGCAAAAATTTCTTATATCTTGCAATAGGATCTTTTTCTTTCCATGATTTTACTTCTTCCTTGCTCCTATAAACCTGGGCATCGCTTTTGGAATGGCCCTTCCACCGGTAAGTTACTGATTCAATTAAAACTGGTCCTTTGCCCTCCCTGCACCGTTTAGCAAAATATTTTACTGTATTAAATACCTCTACTATGTCATTTCCATCTATTGTCATCCCATCTATGCCATAAGCGCACTTTCTATCAGAAATCCTATCAATATTAAAAGCATCGCTTGTGGGAGTAGACATTCCATATATATTATTTTCACATAAATAAATTATTGGAAGGTTCCATATTGAAGCCATATTAACTGATTCATGAAATATACCTTGATTGGCTGCCCCGTCTCCAAAAAAACAAATGACTATTTTGCTATTATCATGTTTTACTTTACAAGTTAGCGAAGCCCCAGTTGCAATTCCTAGCCCTCCGCCTACTATGCCATTGGCTCCAAGGTTGCCGGATTCTATGTCAGCAATATGCATCGAGCCTCCCCTGCCCTTACAGTAGCCTGTTTCTTTTCCTAAAAGCTCAGCCATCATAAGGTTTAGGTCTGCACCTTTTGCTATGCAATGGCCGTGGCCCCTATGGGTGGATGTAATTAAATCATCTTTTGCTATAGCGCTTATAGACCCAACAGCTGTAGCCTCCTCACCGACATAAAGATGGCAAGTCCCATGTATCATTCCCCTTATTATGAATTGCTCTGTCTGCTCTTCAAAATCCCTTATTTGATACATTTTTTTTAGCATCTCTATTTTCTTGCTTTTGGCTAGAGATTTAAATATGTTTTTAATTTTGTAATTGTTGCCCATGCTTTTCTCTCCTTAAGATTTCTTTTGCAGTAATTTCATCTGTTAGCAGTATATTTATTATATTGCCTTTAAGTGCTCCAAGAATTACGTCAACCTTCTTTTTTCCAAATCCTATGCCAATGACATTCTTAATTTTTTTAATTCTTCCTAGAGATATCCTTATAATACGTTCATCAATTTTATTTTTTACATGGTTTCCATTTTTATCAATAAAGATTAAATTAACATCGCCTACAATCCCCAAACTTTTTAAATAATTAAATTCTTCCTTTTTAAAATTTCCGGTTTTAAAAAGGCTGGAATCACTGCCAATTTCTCCAATGCCTAAAATTGCTACCTTTACCTTTTTTGAAAGTTCAATTATCTCTTTGGTATTACTATCATTTTCAATAATTTCTTTTATTCCTTTGCTGTCCAGCGAGGCCGGAGAATTTATAATATAGCTTATTCCGCCTAGCTTTTTTGCTAGATTTCCAGCTATTGAATTGGTGTGAACAC
>JAGYOJ010000110.1 GCA_018399435.1 Actinomycetota bacterium
TTTGATACTTTTTCTATTATTTTAATTGTGTATTATTTTTAATACCCTGGGAGGTAGAATTAAAGTAATCGGCATTGTTGGACGTATTGGCGCTGGCAAAACGACAGTTGCAAATATTATTTCAGAATTAAAAGAAAATACTTTAGCGATTGATGTTGATAAAGTTGCCAAAAATATATATAAAATGGATGAGAATGTCCTAAAGGAAATCAAAAGTTCTTTTGGGGATGATGTTTTTGATGGCGGAAACCTGGTTTTTAGACGCTTAGGGCAAAAAGTTTTCAGTGATAGCAGCGAGCTAAAAAAATTAAACAGGATAATGTTTCCACTCATCCGTAATGAGGTTAAAAATATGATTGACAGCAGCCATGATAAAAATTTAATTGTAATAGATGCTGCAGTCCTTTTTGATTGTAAGCTGGACCTATTATGTGATTATATAATACAAGTTAAAGCTGAAAAAAGGAAAAGGAAAAAGCTGCTAATAAAAAAAGGCTTACCGGAAGGTGAGGCAAATTTAAAACTAAAAGGGCAAAAGATAAAGATAAACAAAAAACTGGTAGATTTTTTAATTGTAAATAATAGCAATTTAGAAAATTTAAAGATAAAGGTAAAAGAAACTCTGGGCCAGATCGAGTAAGAGGTGATATCCAGTTGCTGGAAAATAATTTTAAAATTGTTTCAAATTATACACCTCAAGGAGACCAGGGTAGAGCTATAAAACAGCTAACAGAAGGGCTTGAAAATAATTATAAATACCAAAGCCTTTTAGGGGTAACTGGTTCTGGAAAAACTTATACCATGGCTAATGTCATTGGGAATGTCCAATTGCCCACATTAGTTATTGCTCCTAATAAAACATTAGCTGCCCAATTGTGCAATGAGTTTAAAGAGTTTTTCCCCAATAATTCTGTAGAATACTTTGTCTCTTATTACGATTATTACCAGCCTGAAGCATATATACCAAGCAAAGACATGTATATTGAAAAAGATACTTCAATAAACGAAGAAATTGAAAAACTTAGGCTCTCATCAACAAATTCGCTATATACCAGAAAGGATGTAATAGTAGTTGCCAGCGTTTCTTGTATTTATGGATTGGGTTCGCCTTCAGAATATGGAAAGCAAAGAATAGTTTTAAGAAAAGGTGAAGAATACCCGAGGGATGAATTAATAAAGAAATTAATAAATATCAGGTATGAGCGCAATGATTATGATTTTAATAATGGTAAATTCAGGATAAGGGGAGATAATGCAGAAATCTACCCTGCATATCAGGATAGAGCGTTAAGGATACAGTATTTTGGCGATGAAATTGAAAAAATCATTGAGTTTGACCCAATTTCAGGGGAAGTATTTGACAAAAAAAATGTAATTATTATTTCTCCTGCTACTCATTTTTTAACAACTATGGAATGGGTAGAAAAGGCTTTAGAAAGCATTGAAAAAGAGCTTGAAGAGAGGCTTAAACTATTTAAAAAGCAGGGAAAACTATTGGAAGCCCAAAGACTTGAATCCCGTACAAAATATGATATGGAAATGATAGCAGAACTGGGTTTTTGTAGCGGGATAGAGAATTATTCACGGCATATATTAGGAAGGAAAGCAGGGGAAACTCCCAGCACATTGCTGGATTTTTTCCCAGATAAGTATCTAACTATTATTGATGAATCCCATATAACAATTCCACAGATAAGGGGAATGTATGAAGGCGACCGTTCAAGAAAACAAACCCTTGTTGATTATGGTTTTAGGCTGCCATCAGCCCTTGACAACAGGCCTTTAAGGTTTGAGGAGTTTGAACAGAAAGTAGTTTTTTCTATTTTTACTTCTGCAACTCCGGGTCCTTATGAAAAAAAAGCAAGCAAGCAAATTGTGGAACAAATAATTAGGCCAACAGGGCTTGTTGATCCCGAGATTGAGGTAAAGAAGACTGAAGGTCAGATTGATGATTTAATGGGTGAGATAACAAAGAGGGTTAAATCAAATGAAAGGGTATTAATAACTACTTTAACTAAAAGAATGGCTGAAGACCTGGCTGATTATTTAGCAAATCAAGGCATAAAAGTCAGGTATTTGCATTCTACTATTGATACTATTGAAAGGATAGAGATTTTAAGGGGATTAAGATCTGGAGAGTTTGATGTGCTTGTAGGCATAAATTTATTAAGGGAAGGCCTGGATTTACCTGAAGTTTCCCTTGTAGCTATCCTTGATGCAGATAAAGAAGGTTTCCTGAGATCAGAAATTTCTTTAATACAGACTATTGGAAGGGCGGCTAGAAATATTAATGGCAAGGTGATTATGTATGCAGACCACATGACTAAAGCTTTAAAGAATGCTATAGGAGAGACTAACCGTAGGCGCAAAATCCAAATTAAATATAATAAGGATAATAATATAATACCAAAGACTATTACTAAAAATATCTCTGACATATTAAGGGCAAGCGGAATAAAGTCTAAAAGTAAAACCAAAAAAGGATTTAAAATAGGGGAGAAAAAGGTTAAATTTAGCGAAGCAAAACTTTTGGATATGGACCTTTCAAAAATTGCTAATATAATTGTAGGATTGGAAGAGGAAATGAATTTGGCTGCAAAAGAGATGAGGTTTGAGGAAGCTGCAGCTATTAGGGATGAAATAAAAAGAATAAAAAATATAACAAAAATTGAGGTTACTGGTAAATGAAATCTGAAATTTTTATAAAAGGGGCAAGGGAACATAATTTAAAAAATATAAACTTGAGGCTCCCCAGGGATAAATTTATAGTATTTACTGGAGTAAGTGGTTCGGGGAAATCTTCACTTGCTTTTGACACTATATATGCAGAGGGGCAAAGAAGGTATGTTGAATCCCTTTCTTCATATGCGAGGCAATTCCTTGGGCAAATGGAAAAACCTGATGTAGACTTAATTGAAGGCTTGTCGCCTGCAGTGTCCATTAACCAAAAAGGGGTGTCAAAAAATCCAAGGTCTACTGTAGGCACTATTACTGAAATTTATGACTATCTGCGTGTATTATATGCTCAGATTGGAAAACCTTATTGCTATAAGTGTGGAAAACCTATTACCAAGCAGACTGTAGACCAAATAGTGGATAGAATTCTTGAGCTTCCAGAAGGGACGAAGTTTATGGTTTTTGCCCCTATTATTAGGGGGAGAAAAGGGGAATATTCAAAAACATTTGAAAGCATTAAAAAGGACGGTTATATAAGGGTAAGGGTTGACGGTAAAATTTATGAATTGGATGATAATTTTAGCCTTAAGCTTGATAAAAATAAGAAGCATGATATAGAAATAGTTGTTGACAGGTTAAAAATAAATGAAAATATCAGAAAAAGGTTAACAGAGGATATAGAAGCATCTTTACATGAAAGCGGAGGCATAGTTTATATCTATAATGTTGATAGCGGCAAATTAAGCACTTTTTCGGAAAATTTTGCATGCCTGGATTGTGGAATTGATTTTGAGGAATTAACGCCCAGAATGTTTTCTTTTAATAGCCCATATGGGGCATGTGAAGCCTGCAGTGGGCTCGGGGCTAAAAAGGAAGTTGACCCAATGCTTATAGTTGAAAATTCCCATTTAAGCATAAATGATGGCGCTATACCATTTATTAATATGAATTATTCTAATTATTATTCACAAATAATAAGAAGTTTAGCAAAAGAATATAATTTTGATTTAAATGTCCCTTTTACCGATCTAGACAATGATATAAAAGATATAATCCTATATGGAACTAATGGCAAAAAGATAAAGATCAGTTACAGAAACCGAAGAGGAAAATTCCGTTTCTATAACATGAGATTTGAAGGACTCGCTAATAATGTTAGCAGGCGTTACCTGGAAACAGATTCAGAATACCAAAGAAGTAAATTTGATAAAATGATGAGCACTAAAACTTGTAGTGCCTGCGGAGGCGAAAGGTTAAAGCCTGAAAGTTTGGCGGTAAAGATAGCAGATAAATCTATCTCTGGTTTCTGTGATTTAACTATTGAAGACGGCCTTGAATGGCTAAAAGAATTAAGTCTAAGTGAAAGGGATAGATTAATAGGAGGTAGGCTGATAAAAGAAATTAACGAAAGAATGAAATTTTTAAAAGATGTTGGATTAGGGTATCTTGCCTTAAGCAGGGAAGCAAAAACATTATCTGGGGGCGAATCGCAAAGGATTAGGCTAGCTACCCAAATTGGGTCTGGGCTGGTAGGCGTATTGTATATCTTGGATGAGCCAAGCATAGGCCTACATCAGAGGGATAATAATAAATTGATAGAAGCTTTAAAAAGATTAAGAGACCTTGGCAATACTATTATAGTAATAGAACATGATGAGGAAACGATAAGGCAGGCAGACCGCATTGTTGATATTGGCCCCGGTGCTGGTTTGCATGGGGGCAATATAATATTTAATGGTAATCTTGAAGATATTTATAATTGCAGAGAATCTATTACTGGTAAATATTTAAAAGGGGAAAAAGAAATACCATTGCCTAAAAAAAGAAGAAGAGGTAATGGGAAGTCAATTATTTTAAAAGGGGCCAGGGAGCATAATTTAAAAAATATAGATATTGAAGTCCCCTTGGGCAAATTCATAACAATTACAGGGGTTTCCGGTTCAGGCAAAAGCACAGTCCTAAATGAAACCCTTTACCCTTCCTTGTCTAATGCTTTGATGAATACTAGTTATAGTTGTGGAAAACATGATTATATTAAAAATTATGATAATTTAGATAAAGTTATAGTTATAGACCAGTCTCCAATTGGCAGGACCCCAAGATCAAATCCAGCTACTTATACAGGCGTTTTCACTTATATCAGGGAACTTTTTTCAAAAACAATTGATGCCAAGATGAGGGGCTATAAGCCTGGAAGGTTTAGCTTTAATTTAAAAGGCGGACGGTGCGAAGCCTGCAAGGGTGATGGTGTAATTAAAATTGAAATGCATTTTTTGCCCGATATTTATGTCCCTTGTGAAGTTTGTAAGAACAAAAGGTACAATAGGGAAACATTAGAGATAAAATATAAGGGGAAAAGCATAAGCGATATCCTTGACATGACTATTGAAGAGGCAATGGGTTTCTTTAAAAATATTCCAAAAATTTATAATAAGCTAAAAGTAATAAATGATGTTGGCCTGGGATATATTGAATTGGGGCAATCTTCCACTACATTATCAGGAGGGGAGGCACAGAGGGTTAAATTGTCCACAGAACTTTCAAAAAGAAGCACAGGGAATACATTATATCTCCTAGATGAGCCAACTACAGGCTTGCATTTTGATGATATTAACAAATTGCTTAATGTTTTAAATAAATTAGTTGATGCGGGGAATACCGTTATTGTAATAGAGCATAATCTGGATGTGATAAAAACTGCCGACCATATAATTGATTTAGGTCCCGAAGGAGGCAATTACGGTGGGAGAATTGTTGCAGAGGGGACCCCGGAAGAGGTTGCTTTAAATAAAAATTCATATACGGGGCAGTTTTTAATAAAATACGGAAAGTGCAATTTAAAAAAGCAGATGGTT
>JAGYOJ010000111.1 GCA_018399435.1 Actinomycetota bacterium
AAATAAACAGACTGTATTTGAATAATTAAAAAAATTATATTAATATACAGCCTACATTATTTTAATGTAGGCTGTATATTAAATGATTGAAAGTGAAGTAGGCCTAGATGCTTTATTTTATTTTTAGAAGAATATTACAAATCATACCTGTTATCATTGGTGTAACGCTAATATTGTTTTTACTCATGTATGTCATACCTGAAGACCCTGCAAGGCTGATTTTACAAAAGGGAGCCACAGAACAGGCTCTAGCTAATCTTAGGGCAAAAATGGGGATTGACAAACCTTTATATGTACAGTATTGGCGTTATATAAAACAGCTTGCACAAGGCGATCTAGGGACCTCTTACAGGTACCGGCGGTCTGTAAATAGTATTTTAGCAGAGCATTATCCTAATTCTATAAGGTTAGCCCTTGGCGCAATAATAATAGAAATTATTATTGGCTTAATTGCTGGTATTATTTCAGCAGTCAAGAAGTATAGCTTTTGGGATACCCTGGTTACAGTTTCTACTACCTTAGCTGTCTGTATCCCTGTATTTTGGTTGGGCATGATGCTACAGATAATTTTTGGCTTAAGGCTCGGGTGGTTGCCTATGTCTGGAATGGGTGATGGAAGTATAAGGTATTATATCTTGCCTGCGATTACCCTGGCATCTGTTTCAACTGCCTATGTTGCAAGGATGACCCGTAGCAGCATGCTGGAAGTACTGTCAAATGATTATATAACTACTGCTTTTGCAAAAGGTTTATCTTATCCCAGGGTTATAGGAAAACATGCTTTAAAAAACGCATTGATCCCAGTGGTGACTTTAATAGGGCTGGACCTTGGCGCACTTATGGGTGGGGCAATACTTACAGAAACTGTATTTAACTGGCCTGGTGTTGGAAGGACTATTTATCTTGCTATTTTACAAAGGGATGCGCCGGTTGTTATTGGCGGCACTCTTATATTGGTAATTATATTTTTATTTTTAAATTTAATTGTTGATATTATTTATGCTTGGCTTGATCCAAGAATTAGATTTGAAAGAAAGAAGGCTAGTGTTTAATGTATCCGGAAAATAGGGAGCCAGAAGCTAAAGAAGAAGCAACACCAGAATTAGCAGAATCTAAATATTCAAGATCATCTTTATATAAAGATGCATGGCGGAGGCTAAGAAAAAATAAATTAGCCATGCTTGGCTTTGCCATAATAATTTTATTAATTTTAATTGCTATTTTTGCGCCGCTTATAGCCCCTTATAATCCTACTGAGAGAATAAAGGCAGATTCTTCATTGGGGCCAAGCGCAAAGCATTTATTTGGGACAGATATCCTGGGGCGGGATATCTTTACCCGTGTTATTTTTGGTAGCCGGATATCTATACAGGTTGGAATAGTAGCGGTTGGCATATCACTTACTATTGGTTTGTTTTTTGGTGCGCTTGCAGGTTATTTTGGAAATATTCCAGATACTATTATTATGCGTTTAGCAGATATCTTTTTCGCATTCCCTTATATACTGGGGGCAATAGCTATCATGACTATTTTAGGGCCAGGGCTGATAAATATTTTTATTGCAATAGGAATTTTAGGCTGGGCATATTTTGCAAGGCTGTTCAGGGGTTCTATACTTTCAATAAAGAATAAAGAATATATTGAAGCCGCTAGAGCCCTAGGGGCAAGCAATTTTAGAATTATTACAAAACATATATTCCCAAATGCTTTTGCTCCAATGATTGTTTACGGGACCATGAATGTAGGCACTGCAATTATTGTAGAAGCGGCATTAAGCTTTTTGGGCTTAGGCGTACAGCCCCCAACTCCAGCTTGGGGAGAAATGCTTTCTGAGTCATTAAAATATATAAATACTGCTCCATGGATGATGTTTTTTCCCGGCTTTGCCATAGTAATAACAGTGCTTGGTTTTGTATTATTTGGAGATGGCCTGCGAGATGCTTTTGACCCAAGGATGAAATAATTTATGGATAATAATAAAATTTTAGAAGTTAAAAATTTAAGGACGCATTTTTATACAGATGACGGAATAGTAAAAGCTGTGGATGGGGTAAGTTTTGACCTTAAAAAGGGTGAGACTTTAGGAATAGTTGGAGAAACAGGTTCTGGTAAAAGTGTAACTGCTTTGTCTATATTAAACTTAATACCCCAGCCAACTGGCAAAATAATTGAAGGTGAAATTCTTTTTGAAGGCGTAGACATGACCAAGCTAAAAAGAAGGGAGCTTCAAAAATACAGAGGCAATAAGATTTCAATGATATTCCAGGATCCTATGACTTCGCTTAATCCAGTTTATACTATTGGGAATCAATTAATGGAGTCAATAGTAATACATAGGAGAATGAGCAAAAAAAATGCTAAAGAAGAAGCAGTAAAATTACTGCAGCTGGTTGGTATACCTGAACCCAAAAAAAGGCTAACTAGCTATCCGCATGAGTTTAGCGGGGGTATGAGGCAGAGGGTAATGATTGCAATGGCGCTTGCTAATGACCCTTCTATCCTTATTGCTGATGAGCCTACTACTGCTTTGGATGTTACAATCCAGGCACAGATACTTGAGTTAATGGATGAATTGAAAAATAAGACTAATTCATCAATTATAATAATAACGCATGATTTGGGAGTTGTTGCTAAATACGCGAGCAGGGTCATGGTTATGTATGGGGGAAGGCCCGTAGAATTTTCAAATATTAATAATATTTTTTATGAGCCATTACATCCTTATACTATTGGGTTAATGAATTCAATTACCAGGTTAGATGAAAAAAAGAAGGAAAAACTCAAGCCAATTGAGGGAACTCCCCCGAGCCTAATAGATTTGCCCAAGGGTTGCGTTTTTGCCTCTAGATGTAATTATAAGATTGATAAATGCACCAGTAAATATCCACCGCTTAAGGAAATAAAGGGAAACCATTACGTAGCTTGTTATAGAGCTAAAGAATTTATGGAAGGAAGTTTAAGCAGAAAAGGGTAATATGGACAATAATAATTTGCTGGAAGTAAAAAATTTAAAAAAATATTTTTATCTAAGAAGCGGGTTTTTTTTCCAGAAATCAGCTGGTTCTGTTAAGGCAGTTGATGATATTAGTTTTAAAATAAAGGAAGGTGAAACCTTTGGTTTAGTTGGAGAGAGTGGTTGCGGTAAATCAACTACAGCAAGGGCTATTTTAAGGCTTATAGAGCCGACGGATGGGCAGGTTATTTATGAGGGAGAAGATATTTTATCTTTTCCCAGAAAGAAAATGTTTGATATTAGAAAAAAAATTCAAATAATATTTCAAGACCCTTATGCATCATTGTCGCCCAGGATGACTATAGGAGATATAATTAGTGAACCTATGGAAATTCATAATATTGGTGATAAGAAATATAGGGAAAAGAGAGTAAAAAAACTTTTAGAAATTGTAGGTTTAAATCCGGAGCATATTAATAGATATCCTCATGAATTCAGTGGTGGCCAGAGGCAAAGAATTGGTGTTGCAAGAGCTCTAGTATTGAATCCAAAACTGATTTTATGTGATGAACCGGTTTCTGCCTTAGATGTTTCGGTACAGGCGCAGATACTAAATTTAATGACAGACCTGCAAAAAGAATTTAATTTAACTTATTTATTTATTGCCCATGACCTTTCAGTTGTTAAGCATGTTAGCAATAATATCGCTGTAATGTATTTAGGAAAAATTGTAGAAGTGGCAAGCAGTGAGGCCTTATATGAGAACCCTTTACACCCCTATACCATGGGGTTGCTCTCTGCTGTTCCCATACCAGATCCTGAACTTGAAAAGAAAAGAAAAAGAATTATATTAACAGGGGATGTCCCAAGCCCAATAGATCCGCCAAGTGGTTGTAGGTTTCATCCCAGATGCCCAATTGCTAAGGAGATTTGTAGCAAACAAGAACCTGAATTGAAAAATTATTCTGAAGATGGTAAAAAACATCTTTCAGCGTGCTTCTTTGCTGGCAAATCTATTGTAAAATAAAGGTACATCAATTTCACAATGAATAAAAATATTAAATTATTTATAAAAATTGCTATTACCATGCTAATAGTTTTTAGCATTGGGGTAATGTCATGCAATTTAAAAGATATTGATTTAAGTTTAGGAATTGAAGAAAAGGAAGAAAAAACCGTTGAAGAAGAAACAGATGTATTAAGCGATGAAGAATTGTTTTTCCAGTTAAAGGCAAAACAAAGCGAGAAGAACCAATTATTAGATATTAATATCAGAAAAGCTATTTTTTATGGAATTAATAGGGAAAAGATTGTGGAAGAATTACTTGGAGATTATGGCAGCGTATTAAACAGTTTATTTAACATGGATTCGCCATATTATTATCCCTCTTGGAACAAATACACTTATGACCCGGTAATGGCGAAAGAATATCTAGCAAAAGCAGGATATGGGCCTGAAAACCCTTTATTTATAACTATTGGGGCCTGTGATTCTAATAGAGCAAGAGAAAAAATTGAAAACATGATTAGAGATGATTTAATGGAAATAGGGATAAATATATGGAAATCTAATATGGCTTCAAAAGACTGGTATGGAGAAACTTTAAAAAATGGGGAATATGAATTAGGAATATGGGCTTTATATTCAGTAGATGGAGCTAATATTAGCAATTATTTTTCTGCTAATAAGATTCCCCCAATGGAAACTGAAGATAATAAGGATTGTAATAATTTTTACTGGTATGATAGTGATGATGTTGAAAGTATTTTTAAAGATATAAACTTTAGTAGCGGTGATATAGAGAAAGTTGAATTATATAGGGAATTACAGGAAAAAATTTCTAATGATGCTTTTATTCTTCCATTATTTAGCAGGATATTTGCAATAGCTCATAATGAGAAAATAGAAAATATAAAAATAGATCCTGTAAACGGGGATATTTTTTATAATATTGATAGCTGGAGACTAAACATTGGAGAAGACGATGAAAGTATTGTAAATATTGGATATGGAGAAGAGCCTGCTGTAATAAATCCTTTTGTTTCAAATAGCTTATTTAATAAATACATAAATAATGTTTTATTTAGGGGTTTATGGGCTAAAGATAAAAACGGTGAATATTTGCCCGTACTGGCAGAAAGTTATGATGAGATAGCAGAATCTAATAGTCTCCCACCAAGGATTGTTAATGTAAAGTTAAAAGATAGCATCTTTTGGGAGGATGGCAAACCAATAACATCGCAAGATGTTCATTATACCTGGCAAAAGATTTCAGAAAGTGATTCTAGCTTTGGCTACAAGGACCAGTTTAATAATATTGAAAATATCGAGATTATAAATGATAAAGAATTTAGAATATTGTTTAAAGAAAAAATGGATAATTGGCAGGAATTATTCAATGTAATTTTCCCTTCCCATGGCGTAATAGAAGAAGGTAATCAAATTAATTTATTTGAGGATTATACTTTTGGGTGTGGCACATACAAAATTTTGGAATGGGTAAAAGGTGATTATATATTACTTGAAAGAAACATATACAGCACAGGCAAAGTTCCAGAAATAAAATATATAAAAT
>JAGYOJ010000112.1 GCA_018399435.1 Actinomycetota bacterium
AAGGAGAGGCCAGCCTTAAAAACTTACCATTATCTGCCGGTTCTGGCAGGCCAATAGCTATAATGGTGGAAAATAGTTTTGCAGCAAGGCCACAATCCGGCCTTATATTGGCAGACATTGTATTCGAAGTAGTTGATGAATATGGCATCACTAGATTTGTGGCCATTTTTTCATCAAATGATGCCCCGGTAGTTGGGCCTGTTAGAAGCGCCAGGCCATATTATGCAGAAATAGCTAGAGGCTTTAATCCAATCTATGCTTTTTTTGGAACCTACCCGGAATGTTATGGAATTATTGAAGGAATGGGCATGCAGACATTAAGTGCAATGACTGACAGGTCTGGCCATAGTTCCATTAGCGCACATGCCCCATACTGGCGTGATTGGTCTAGAAGTTCAATCCAGGAGCACACTGCATTTATGTCAGTTCCACAATTAAAACAAAGTGCACAAAATTTAGGCTATCCTTTAAATGGAACACTTCCCTTCCCCTATAAATCAGACCCTCCAATTGCCCAAAGAGGCAATGTTACCAAAATTGATGTAAGTTTTGCAACACATGCCTATGCTCCAAGAGGCTTTAATCTACAATATATTTATGATAAAAATAGTAATTCCTATTATAGATATATGGGCGGGACAGCGCATATTGATTATAATACTGGAAACCAGATTACTGCTAAAAACATTGTTGTAATGTCAACAGATATTCAGGGACCGCTGGACCAATATGGTCACATGTCTGTAAGAACCGTTGGCAGCGGGACAGCCTTGATATTCCAAGACGGCAAGGCTACTAAGGGGACCTGGCAAAGGAATAGCATTTATGAGCCATATACATACAAGGATGCTGGCGGGAATATAGTTAGCTTTACTGGAGGCGCAACTTGGATTGCTTTAGTCCAAGGAGAAGATAAAGTTCAATATTAAAAATTTAGGCTTTAATTTTCCAGTACAGGATAAAAATTAAATATTTATTTTAATTTTTCTTTTACAATATTATGAAGGTTTTTTGCAATCTCTTCATAACTGCCTTTTTTAAAATAGGCTTGTTTTCCTATTTTAACTTCTACCATTGGAAGCCTTGGAATATGTCCCCAGGGGAGCAAGCCATTCCTTAAAATATTATAAAGCCCATCTATCCTGATTGGAATCACAGGTATCTTCATATCTTTGCATATAACTCCAATCCCAGGTTCAAAATCTTGTAACTTTCCATCCTTGGTTACCCCTCCTTCAGGAAAAATTAAAACATTCCAGCCTTTATCTATTGCCCTTCCAATATTCTTAAAAACCTGTTCAAAGCCAAATTCTCTTGAAAGAGGAATTACATTTAAAAACAAGCTGACAAATAAATAAAAACCAATTCCCTCAATAAGCCTTCTTGCAATATTTTCCTTCTTGCCAAAGAAATTACTAAAATGATGCCCAATAGACATAACTACTGTAAGTTTTTTCCTAATATTTAAGGGCAAGGAATATATGATTACAAGGCTGTCCATAACTGAAACATGATTGGAAATAAAGGCAGAAGGCATGTCTATATTTTTAAGATTTTGTTTCCCTTTAACCTTAGTCCTGTAAAGCATTCTGGCAAAAGGGAAAATAAGGAATTGGAACACAGTCCTTAATATTACAAAAAAAAGATTATAAGAGAAAGAAAAAAATGGAAGTTTTGCTGGTATTTTTGAAGGATTTTTAATTTTTTCTTCTATATCCTTTATTTTTGTTTCTCCTGATAAATCAAGCTGTGAGGAGTCTATCCCATAATTTTTTTCAATTTCTGTAGAAAAATTAATTATGTCCATGGAATCCATTCCAAGATCCTTTTCCAACTCTGCATCTTCACCTTTTTTGTTGCCAGTTTTTTTAATTTTTTCAATTATGCTGTAAATGTCTTTTTCTTTTCCTTTATATTCTTCCGCTAAATCTGTTGCAAGCTTTGATTTGCCGCCTTTTTCAGATTCTTTAATTTTTTCCAGAAGCTCCCTTTTCTTTACATTCATAGTTGAGGTACGGGGAAAATCATCACCCCGGAAAATAAAATAATTATCAACCCTCTGATGCACATTAAGCCCGGAATTGGCTTTAGCAACAATTTCATCAATTTCATCCTTGTTTATTTCCCTGTTTTGGGGCAGAAGAACAGCAATAATATTTTTTTCTCCATTTTGGCCCAAGCCAAAAACTACGCAATCTTCTATTTCCTGCATTTCCTTAAATTTCTCTTCAATGTCAGAAGGATATACATTTATACCGCTTTCTTTTACTATTACCTCGTCCTTCCTTCCCTTTATAAATACATTTCCTGACTCATCTACCTCTACTAGGTCCCCAGTCTTGAACCAGCCATTCTTAAAAGACTCGCTTGTCTTGCCTCTGTTTTTATAATACCCAGGGGTTACGCTTTCTCCCCTAATATATAATTCCCCATTTTCTATTTTAATATTTTCCTGGTCTAAAAAACTTCCAACCGAACCAGCCTTGTTTTTTGTTGGATCATAAAGCGCTACCAGCGGAGCAGTTTCAGTAAGTCCATAACCCTGGAAAAATCCAAATGCTATAGTCCTGTAAAATTCATCTACTTCTTTAGAAATTTCAGCTCCGCCAGATATTATCCCTAGCAGGCTAATGCCAATTTTAATATGCACAGGGATAAATCTTAAAAATCTAATATACCACTTTTTCTTTTTATATTTTTCAAATACAGCTTTAAATTTTGGCGTATCTAAATTGTATGCCTGAATTATATAATCTTTTATTGTTTTTAATTGATGGGGCAATGCGCCTAATGCAATTATTCTTTCTTTTTTTATAATCTCAAGGACATCTTTTGGAACCATGCTATGTGAAAATACAACCGGCAGCTGGATCGCAACTGGAATAAATAAGCCAACAACCTGCCCATACATATGTGAAAAAGGAACTATAGAAAGCAATTTTGATCTAGGAACATAGCTTAGAAACTTTTTCCATTTCTTTATAACAGGCAATGCTATCTTTAAATTAGATTCTATATTCTTATAAGTTAATACAACTCCCTTTGGCTTTGAAGTAGTGCCAGATGTATATATAATCTCTAAAATATCATCCTTTTTGATACTGATTTCTTTATAATTAAAAGCTTTTTGCTTGGAAATAATTTCTTCTAAATCCTGGGTGTATATCTTTTTAATAGATATTCCCTCATCTTTTGATGACACTAAAAGCTTTGGCTCTACATCACCTATAACTTTTTTTGTGAAATCCTTACTTGATTGTAAATCCAGGGGCACAATAGTAATGCCGGACATGATGCATCCTAAAAATACTATAAGCCATTGGGGATTATTGGGGGCTTTAATTATTACTTTATCACCCTTTTTTAGGCCTGTTTCATAAAGAAATGATGCAAATTTTAGTGAATCTTGGAGTATTTTTTCAAAATTCCACTTCCATGTCCTGTATTTATCCCTGTAATAGAACTGCCCCTTATTCTTTAGATTTTCGGAGAAGAATTCCCTCAAGTCCAAATTTTTCATAAAATCACAATTAATTAAAATAAATGGCTATTAAAGGCAATATATAATATCTAAAAACTTATATCAAATAATTAGAATTTACTATGCAGCTAAAGCGATATTTAAATATTTAAAGATAGATTTTAAAAAACTGCTTTGCTATAATTACAATCGCTTAATACTATTTTTAATATATGGAACTAAGAAAAGAGCTAAAGCTTATTGACGTTTTCTGTATCTCTACCGGGGCTATGATTAGTTCCGGCCTTTTTATTTTACCTGGCATTGCCCATGCAAAAGCAGGCCCAGCAGTAGTAATATCCTATTTTTTAGCAGGCTTTTTAGCATTAATTGGGGTATTAAATATTGCTGAACTGGCAACTGCCATGCCTAAAGCAGGTGGCGACTACTTCTTTATAACCAGGAGCCTTGGTCCGGCCATTGGCACTATTGCCGGAATGCTTAGCTGGTTTTCCCTATCTCTAAAAAGTGCTTTTGCATTGGTAGGCATGGCCGCCTTTGTAAGGATTATATTTGAATTCAATATGCAGGCAATAGCTATTTTCTTGTGCATAGTCTTTGTTTTAATTAATTTTTTAGGCATAAAAGGGGCCAGTAGAACGCAGGTAGCACTGGTAGCCGGTTTATTGGCCATTCTTTTTGTTTACCTGGTCTGGAGTATTCCCCACATAAAGATACAGCGTTTTGGAAGCTTTGCCCCTAATGGCATTATGCCTATTTTTTCTACTGCAGGGTTTGTGTTTGTAGCCTTTGGGGGCCTTTTAAAAATTTCAAGTATTGCCGAAGAGGTAAAAAACCCAGGAAGAACCATACCCCTTGGCCTTTTTTTGTCCCTTGTTATTACCACCATAGTATATGGGGTAGTGGTATTTACAACTATTGGGCTGGTTGAACCAGCAGAGCTTGACAATTCCCTAACCCCAATATCAGACGGAGCCTATGTTTCCATGGGCACTGCAGGAGTTGTTGCGCTTAGCATAGCGGCCATACTGGCATTTGTTTCTACTGCTAATGCTGGAATAATGTCGGCCTCAAGATACCCTTTTGCCTTAAGCAGGGATAGGCTTTATCCTCAATTTTTTAAAAAGGTGCATAAAAGGTTTAATACCCCGTATATATCTATATTGATTACCGGTCTATTTATAATAATATTCTTGTTTTTAGAGCTTGACCTTTTAGTAGAGGTTGCTTCGATTATAGTAATTTTAACTTATATACTTTCTATCCTATCAGTTATTATCCTTAGGATGAGCAAAATACAAAATTACCGCCCAGGCTTTAGAACGCCCCTTTTCCCCTGGTTACAAATAATAGGGATAATGGGTTTTATCTTTATAATTATAGAGATGGGCAAAGATGCTATAATAATTAGCGCTGCATTGGTACTTGTAGGAATTCTAATTTATATTTTTTATGGCAGGAGAAAAGCAAAAGACAAGGAACATGCGCTCCTGTATATTTTAGACGGCATAACACCTAAAAAAATAGCGCTTACCAAGGGCAGATTGGAAAACGAGCTAAAGCAAATAATCTATGAAAGAGACGATATTAAAAAAGATGATTTCCACTGGGCAATAGTGGGAAGCACTGTTTTAGATATTAATAGGTGCATAGAAATACACGAGCTCTACAGAAAAGTTTCTGAAGAATTATCAGAAAAACTTGATGCAGATCCTGAATATTTTTATAAAAAATTTGAAAAAAGGGAAATGGAAAGCAGCCCAATTATAACGGAAAACATAACTATGCCAAATATTATTATTGATAGAAAGGGCTATTTTGATATTTTTATAGTAAGGTGCAAAGAAGGCATTAGGTTCAATGAAAAGAAATCAAAAATTATTGCAGCTTTTTTCTTTATATCGTCAAGAGATTTAAGAAGCCTTATGCTCCGTGCCCATACCTATATATCCCAAATAATTGCAGAACCTGGATTTGAAAAAAGATGGCTAGAGGCTAAGGACGAAAAAGCCTTACAGGATATTATACTTCTAGGGAGAAGAAA
>JAGYOJ010000113.1 GCA_018399435.1 Actinomycetota bacterium
ACTCTGTGTCTAAGCAGAATTATATATTTTTATTACAAAAAATTAGTAACAAATATTTACTGAAAGTTATTAAAAAAATAAATGAAAATATAAAATATAATTTTAAAGCCAAGGAGCTTATATTAACAGGACTTGATAAAAATTTTGATTTATCTATAGTCTATGATATTTTAGATGATATAATTAATTCCACAAATTTAAAAAAGAAAAGAGGTAGTAAAATTGGTTAAGAAGAACACACTTATTGTTTTGATAGCTTGTTTTTTAATATTTTCAGTATTTCTAGTTGGTTGCGGGGAGGCAGTAGCTGTAGTAAATGGAGATAAGATAACACAGAAAACAGTGGATAAATACTTGGATTTTGTAAAATCCCAAGACATTGAGAATATATTAGAAAGCGATACAGAGCAATTAGAAAATATCAAGGCAAATATAATTGACTCTCTTGTAGTAATTACATTGCTAAGACAATATGGTGCTAAAAACGGGATTGAAGTAAGCAAAGAAGAATTAGATGAAAAATACCAGGAAATAGTTAATTCATATACTTCTGAAGCAGCCTTTGAGCAGGAATTAGAAACCAGGGGAATTGATTCGGATTTCTTTAAAAGTGAATTAAGGGACCAGACCTTAAGGGAAAAGATATATTACAGGATAACAGAAGATATTGAAGTTCCCGAACAGGAAATAAAAGACTTTTATGAGCAAAACAAGGAAACTTATTTTGCAGTGCCCGAGAAGGTAAAAGTAAGCCATATTTTAGTAAGTTTTATGCTAGAAGAAGAGGAGCCAACAAAAGCAGAAAAACAGGAAGCCTTAGAAAAAATTGAATTTATAAGGTCCGAGATTGAAGAAGGAGAGGATTTTGCTGAAGCTGCAAAACAGTATTCTGATGATACTTTAAGCGCCGAAAATGGGGGCGACCTTGGCTATATAACTAAAGGCCAAATGGTGGAAGAATTTGAAGATGTAGCATTCCAGCTGGAAGTGGGAAAGTTAAGCGATATTGTTGAGACAATATATGGCTACCACATATTAAAAGTAACAGATAAGGAAGAAGGCTATATTCAGGAATATGATGAAGTTAAAGAAACTGCTGAGCAATATTTATTAAATGAAAAAAGCTCAATAGCCTGGGAGGATTTTGTATATAATTTAATTGATGAAGCAGATATCAAATATTTAATTGACTATAATAGTTCACTAACAGGCAGTGAGAATGATGACAACTCCTAATCTTAGGCCAGAAGATTTAGAAAATATTGATAAAGTTGAAAGCAGCAGCAAATTATTTTTAATTCTTTTAAAAATAATGGAAACCCTAAGGAGCCCTACTGGTTGCGTGTGGGACAGGGAACAAGACCATGATAGCTTGAAAAAGAATTTAATAGAAGAATCATATGAAGTTGTTGAAGCTATAGAGGAAAAGAACCTGGTTAATTTAAAAGAAGAGTTAGGGGACCTGCTATTACAGGTAGTTTTCCATAGCCAGATAGGGGATGAAAATGGAGATTTTGATATTAATGATGTTCTAAAAAGCATAATAAGTAAACTTGTAAGAAGGCATCCCCATGTTTTTAAAGGCCAAAAGGTTAAAAATTCTAAAGAAGTTCTTTCTAATTGGGAAGCAATTAAAAAAAAAGAAAGAAGAGAGAAAAAAATAGCAGATTCCATTTTTTCAAATATACCTAAAATTTTACCGGCATTGCATTATGCGTTTGAGATCCAGAGAAGGGCAGCCAGGCTAGGCTTTGATTGGAATAATCCAGAAGATGTTTTTAAAAAAATACAGGAAGAAATAGGGGAGCTAGAAATAGAAATAAACAATGGAGATCCAAAAAAAATTGAAGGAGAGCTTGGAGATTTACTATTTTCAATAGTTAATTTTAGCAGGCAGAAAAATATTGATTGTGAGTTAAGTTTAAAGAATACTTGTAAAAAATTTATAAAGCGTTTTGATTTTATGGAAAAATATGCAAAAGAGAATAATTTAAATTTCAAAGACATGCCTTTAGAAGAAAAGGATAAATTATGGGAAATAGCTAAGGGAAAACTCTCATGAGAAAAACTAAAGTTATATGTACAATAGGACCTGCATGCAGTGATGAGGATTCGCTAAGGAATCTCATATTAAATGGGATGGATATAGCAAGAATTAATTCCTCGCATAGCGATGAAAAGGAAGTAAGGGAAATTGTAAAAAAAATTCGGAAAATAGCTAAAGAGTACAGGAAAAGTACTGCTATTATGTTAGACCTTCAAGGTCCTAAAATAAGGATAGGAAAACTAGACAATGATTTAATTCTGGGAAGGGATGAGATAGTTTATTTTACCTATGGGAATAAAAATTTTAATGAAATACAGGAACGGGTAATAAAAGTTGATTATAGCAAATTTGTAGATGATGTAATCGAGGATTTGCCAATTTTTATTGATGATGGATTAATAGAATGTAAAGTATTAAAAAAAACAGAAGATTTTGTTAAATGCAAGGTAATAAGGGGAGGCATATTAAAATCCCATAAAGGGATAAATCTTCCAGGAGTTAGGATAAGCACTGGTTCTGTAACTAAAAAGGATATTTATTTTCTAAAACTTGGCATTGAATTAGAAATTGATTTTATAGCGCAGTCTTTTGTAAGAAGCTTGGAAGATGTTTCAAGAATTAAAGAATTAATAAATAAGAAAAATTCGCATCAAATGGTAATTGCCAAGATAGAAAAACATGAAGCAGTTAATAAATTTAAAGAAATACTTAAAGAAGCTGATGGGGTAATGGTTGCAAGGGGTGATCTGGGTATAGAAATTGATGAAGAAGATGTCCCTATAGTGCAAAAAGATATAATAAAAAAGGCAAATAAGCTAGGAAAGCCAGTTATTACAGCTACCCAGATGCTTGATTCAATGATTAGAAATCCAAGGCCGACCCGTGCTGAAGTTAGCGATGTTGCCAATGCTATCCTAGACGGCTCTGATGCAATTATGCTATCTGGGGAAACAGCTATTGGGAAATATCCCTTAGAATCTTTGGAAATGATGATAAAAATCATAAATAAGGCTGAAACCTCTTTACACTATAGCCCTATATTTCAAAAAAGAGAAGAATTGATAGAAAATACAATAACAAGGGCAATAAGTTCAGCAGCATGTGAGGTTGCTTATAAATTAAATGCAAAAGCTATAGTATCTTCTACACAGTCAGGCCATACAGCCCGCCAGGTTTCAAAAAACAGGCCAGACAGCATGATAATAGGAGCTAGCCCCCATGAACATGTGATAAGGCAATTAATGGTTAGCTGGGGTGTTATCCCCCTTAAAACTAGATTGGCGGGAAGCATAAAAGAAATTATTCAAGAAGCAATTGATGTAACTAGAGAGAATAAGTATGTTAAAAAAGGGGATATAGTAGTTGTCACTGCTGGAGTAATGGTAAACAAGCCTGGAAGCACCAATTTTATTAATGTAAGGGAAGTTGGCAGTTAATCTTCTGTAAACCTTAATTTTTTTAGCTTTCTATTTTCCCCAATTAAAGTAATTATATCATCTTCTTTAAATTTATAATCAACGGGAGGGGGAGTCTTAATTTTATTGTCCGGTGACTTTATGCTGATAATGGTTACTCCATATTTTTGCCTAAGGTTTAATTCAATTAAATCCCTGCCTATCATGGTTTTAGGGGTTTTCATCTCTATTATTGAAATATCTTCACTAACTTCTAGAAAATCTAATATCCTGGAGTTGATAAGGCTCCTGGCAACTTTTTCTCCCATGTCTTTCTCGGGGTAAACTATCATATCTGCGCCTACTTTTGAAAGAACCCTTCCCTGGGTATTATTTCCAGCTTTCGCAACTATCTTATTTGACCCTTCTTCTTTAAGCAAAAGTGTTACCAAAATTGAATTTTGGATATATTTTTCGCCAATACAAACAATACAAGCTTCAAAATCCTGAATTCCTATAGAGCTTAAAATATCTGAATCAGTAGCATCGCATTTCATCACATCTGAAATTTCTTCTGCAACCCTTTGTATCATATCTTCAGATTGGTCAATTCCTATTACGCTATGGCCTGCTTTAGTGAGGGTCCTAGCAACACTTGCTCCAAATCTGCCTAATCCTATTACTAAAAATTGTTTTTTCATGACTAACCAATTGTTATTCTATCTTCAGGATAAATAATTTTGTCTTTTATAACACGTATTGCCATTGCAACCGACAAAGTGCTGATTCCAATTCTACCAATAAACATGGACAGTATCAATATAATCTTACTACCGGTAGTTAATGAAAAAGTAATGCCGGTTGAAAGTCCTACTGTGCCAAAAGCTGAAATTGCTTCAAATATTGCTTCAACCAGGGTACATTTTTCAAATATTAAAATACCTATTGTTGAAAATATTATTAAAACAATTGCTGTTAAGGTTACGGTTAAGGCCCTACGGACTAAATCCTCTGACAGCCTTCTCCTAAACATCGTAACTTGATTCCTTCCCCTTAAAGTGCTTATCCCCCCTGCGGTAACAGCCGCAAAGGTAGTGGTCTTTATTCCGCCACCGGTACTGCCAGGAGATGCTCCTATAAACATTAAGATAGTTATAAAAAATAAAGTGGATGGATTTAAGCTTTTCATATTTATAGTGTTAAAGCCTGCTGTGCGTGGGGTTACAGACTGGAAAAAGCTTGAAAGTATTTTAGCAGTCATGCTCTTTTCACCAATTGAGTCTGGATTCCTGAATTCTAGTAAAAAAAACATAAGGGCCCCTAATAATATTAAACCTCCCGTTATGCTTAATACAATTTTTGCATGCAAAGACAGTTGCCTTATGCGCCTGTAAGCCAGTATTTCTGATATTACTGGAAAGCCTATACCTCCAATAATAATTAAAGCCATGAAAACTAAATTTATATAAACACCACCGCTAAAACTTTCTAAGCTATTAGAATAGAGTGCAAAGCCAGCATTATTAAAAGCACTAACTGTATGGAATAAGCTAAATGTCATTGCTCCTTTAATGGGATAGGAATATTTAAAGTAAAATATAAGAGTCATTAGCACAAAGCCTATAAATTCAATTGCAAAAGTTACTCCGGCAATTAACATAAAAAATCTATATGTGCTAAAAGATTGTTTTGACCCAAAACTTGAGCTTAAGTAAAATTTATCCTTAATATTTATTTTTCTTCCCAAAATTAATCCAAAGATAGAACCAACAGTCATTATGCCCAGTCCACCTATTTGGATCATTATAAGTATCATTATTTTCCCAAGGTCTGTAAAGTAAGTTGGTGTATCCTGTACTATGAGGCCAGTTACACATATTGCAGAAGTAGAAGTAAACAAAGAATCTATGTAACTAATTTTACCGCTAGCAGTCATTTGGGGTATCATGAGCACAAGGGAGCCAATAAATATAGCTATTGCAAATGCTGATAAAACCTGTTTAGCAATTTGGTTTTGGGTTTTGGAAGAAAAGAGAGGCAATTCTT